>NZ_JBFABB010000066.1:0-37876 GCF_040640035.1 Micromonospora sp. NPDC023633
GCGACGCCGAGGCCGCCCGGCAGCGCGCCGAGGCGGGCGCCGAGCAGGCCCGCGCGGAGCTGGCCGACCTCGCGGCCCGGCACGACACGCTGCGCGCCGACCTGGCCGCCGCGCGGGAGGCCGCCACCGCCGCCGAGAGCCGCGCCGACGACCTGACCGTACGGCTGCGCGCCGCCGAGACCGACCGCGACGAGGCGCAGCGGCGCACGGCCCAACTGGCCGACCAGGTCAGCCACCTCGCCGCCGCGCTGGCGAACCTCGGCTCCGCCCGGCAGGCCAGCTGAGCGACCCGGACGGCGCCCAAGGCGGCCTTCGGTGATCGATCGACGCGGACCTTGCCGCTCCCGGTGTCGATGTCGATCCGGCCGGCTGCGCGGCTAGACTTCAGATTCGCAGTTCAACCGTGCTCTGCTGTAGCGGGCGCGGCCTCGGGAGGGTGTTCCCGCACCCTCCCGAGCGTCCGTCCGACTCCGACGGCGGCTACTCGCAGAAGACACGCACCTTCGCATCGGGCTGGTCGACCTCCACGGTCATCTCGTCGAGGTGCTCCACGAGCGCCTCGAGCTGTTCGGGCTTGAGCTGCGTCAGGTCGAACGGCACGCCCGACTTGTTCAGTTCGGCGTTGGCCTGACCCAGTGCCTGCGGCGGGATCAGGGCCGCCAGCCGTACGCCGGCCCGCAACAACTGCAGCGGGACCCGCACGTTGACCCGCCCCGGCTCACCGTTCTCGACGGTGTCCACCACCACCCGCAGATACTTCGCCTTGTTCTTCGGCCGGGCGTCGAGACTCGACGCCGCCAGCGGCTGGTCCCGTTCGAGCGCGGCGATGAGCTGCTCCGCCTCCGTCGCGGTGATCCTGCCCTCGGCCAGCATGTCGAGGATGTCCCTACGCTGTTCGTTCAATGGACCTCTCCTATCGGATTGTCACGAGCACGGCCGTGCGGCCCTGCTCGACGTCGACCCGGGTGCCGGGCAACGCGGTGACGACGCGCCAACCGGTGCCGAGCGCGCGCACCACACTGACGCGGTACGCGAGGCAGGCCACGGCCGTCACCAGCACGACCAGGACCACGACCGGTGAGCACACGAGCACGACGGGGAGCACCGGGATCCAGATCCGGAAGGGGCTACCGGCCGGGCGTTCGACCCGTACGGTCACCGACTGCGGCATCACGGGCGGCCCTCCAACTCGGACACCGCCTGCTGTGCGGTGATCTCGCCGCGGCGCAACCGATCGATGACGTCGGCTCGCGACGGCGCCGGATCGATCTCGACGAAGTCGAGCATCTGCGTGATCCGGTTCAGTCGTGACTTGACCGTCGGGTAGCTCACCCCGAAGATCCGCTCCATCTCCTTGATGGAACCGTGGCACCGCACGAACGCCGTGACGAAGACCTGGTCCTCGACGTTGAGCTGAGCCAGTTGCGGCAGCTCGAACTCGCCCTCGATCGCGACGCCGCTGTCCGCCAGGCGCACCCGCTCCACGACGAACGGCTGGCCCCGGGTCAGGTTGGTGAGTTCCTGCCAGTCCATCGCGCGCTCGGTCATGTCTTAAGTTATACCCCTCGTAGACTTGATTTTAAAGATGTGGATCTTAATTTTCTTAAGCCCGGCACTAGCCCTCGTTGCCGGGGTCCATGTTGACGCCGGCTATCACGCCCCGACAGGCAGGCGCGTCGGCATGGCCGAGCAGCGCGGTGCCCGCCCGGCTCAGCCGGTCGGTGACGCCGTGGCGGGTGCGTCGGTGGCGGCGTCGGCGTGGCGGCGGGCCAACCGCGCGCAGGCGTCCCTGAGCTCGGCCGGGCCGACGACCTCGATGTCGGCGTCGAAGCGGCCGAGGGAGGCTGCGCCGCTTCTCCCGGGCCGAGCGGGCCGCCGTCACCGAGCAGGGGCGGGCGCTGTCGTCGTTCCTGTCCGACGACGACAGCGCCCGCGTGCACATCGCCGCGTCTCCCCGTTGAGCGGCCCCGTCCAGGAGCCGGGGTTCACGCCGCGCTGGGGCGCGGCGGCCGGCGTGGGACGGCGGTGCCCCGGGGCAGCAGGGCGGGCCGTCGGCGGGTCATGATGCCCAGGTGGGAAAGACACATGAGCGCATCGAGGGCCGCCTGCGCACCTTCATCGAGGACCAGCCGCTGTTCTTCACCGCCACGGCCCCGCTGTCGGGCGACGGCACCATCAACCTGTCCCCCAAGGGACTGCGGGGCTCGTGGGCGGTCCTCGACGCGCACACCGTGGCCTACCTGGACTTCGCGGGCAGCAACGCCGAGACCATCGCGCACCTGCGGGAGAACGGCCGGATCACGCTCATGTGGTGCGCGTTCGAGGGGCCGCCGAACATCGTGCGGGTGCACGGGCGCGGCGAGCCCGTGTTCCGCGACGATCCCCGCTGGGGTGAGCTGGTGGCCCACTTCCCGGACATCGACACCAGCGTGCACGGCCTGCGGGCGATCATCGTCGTGCGCGCCGAGTTGATCCGCGACACCTGCGGCTACGCGGTGCCGTTCATGTCCTACGACGCCGACCGGGACCTGCACGGCAAGCGGTTCGCCCGGGAGGACGACGCGTCGCTGAGCGACTACTTCGCCGGCAAGGACCACGTGGCCCGCAGCATCGACGGGCTGCCGGGCCTGCCGCTGCCGCTGCCACCGACCCCGACGACCTGAGCCCACCGACGCGGGAAGCGCAAGCGCGCACCGGGCCACCGCGTGGTCGGCAACGCCCGGCGCGTCACCGGCCATCGCCGCCTGCACTGCGTCGGGGCGGCTACCATCGCCGTTGGCAGCGGAAACACTCCACCCATCCGACCCGGCCCCGGGGCGACCCCGCCGGGCGGCTGGCATGGCCGGCTACCCTTGTGCAGGCCCGACCGGGCACCCCGGGCGGGAATGGCCCGGCGGGAACGGACCGTTACACCGAGAAGACCAGCACCACGAACGAGGGGAAGTCGATCATGGGCGAGCGTATGCTGCGCGGAAGCCGTCTGGGCGCGGTCAGCTACGAATCCGACCGCAACACGGAGCTCGCGCCGCGTCAGACCCGCGAGTACCTCTGCGCCAAGGGCCACCAGTTCGAGGTTCCGTTCGCCGTCGACGCCGAGGTCCCCACGACCTGGGAATGCAAGTTCGACGGCAGCGTGGCCCGGCTGGTCGACGGCAGTGAGCCGGAGCAGAAGAAGGCCAAGCCGCCGCGCACCCACTGGGACATGCTGCTGGAGCGGCGCTCCATCGCCGAACTGGAGGACATCCTCGCCGAGCGGCTGCAGGAGGTCCGCACCCGCCGCGGCCGCGCCTGAGCCGCACCGGACACGACGGCCCCCGGGGAGGGGTTGCTCCCGGGGCGCCGTCGTGTCCGCATCAGTTCCGGCCGGGCTCGACGATCTCGCCCTCGATGGCCCGACCCCCGTCGACGACAGTCGGCTCGGCCGCCGGCTGCGGGGCCGGCTGCGGCGCGCCGCGGCGCACCCGCACCCGGCGCGGCCCGAACAGGTCACCGGCGACCATCGACGACACCCGCCGCTCCGCCGCCCGCTGCACCCCGTTGCGGGCCAACCGGCGCACCGGCGGCACCAGCAGCAGCACCCCCACCAGGCCGGTGAGCAGGCCCGGCATCGCCAGCAGCAGCGCGCCCAGCAGCCCGACGAGACCGTCGGTGACCTGCCGGCCCGGCGGCTGACCGGCCTCGGCGGAGGCCCGGAAGCCACGCCACGCGCGCATCCCCTCGCGCCGCAGCAGCACCAGCCCGAGCAGCGACGCCGCGAACACCGCCAGCACTGCCCAGCCGAACCCGATCACGCGCCCCACCGCGACGAACACCACCAGCTCCAGCAGCGTCGCCGCCAACAGGGCCAACGGCACAAACCTCAGTCCTCGGCGCATCTCACCCCATCCGCCCTCAGCGGCGCCCGCGACACGGTCGCCCCGCGCGGGCGCCGGCGCCCCGTCCAGCATGACACGCCGCCGCTCAGGGCCACCGCACCTGACCCGTGGGGGTGCCGTGCAGGCCCCGCCGCACCGCCAGCCGCCGATCCTGCACCCCCCACGCGGTGATCCGCCACAGCGCCTCCGCCACGATCAGCGGGCTCATCTTGCTGCTGCCACGCTCCCGCTCCGCGAACGTGATCGGCACCTCGACGATGCGCGCCCCCACCCGGTGCGCCAGCCGGGACAACTCCACCTGGAACGAGTAGCCCTGCGAGCAGACCGACTCCAGGTCGATCTCGTCCAGGGCCGCCAGCCGGTACACCCGGTAGCCGCCCGTCGCGTCGGACAGCGGCATGCCCAACGCCACCCGCGCGTACAGGTTGCCACAACGCGACAGCAGCAGCCGCCGCAGCGGCCAGTTCACCAACCGCGCCCCGCGGGTCCACCGGGAACCGATCACCACGTCGGCGTCGCGGGCGGCCGACAGCAGCGCCGGCAGATCCTCCGGGGCGTGCGAACCGTCCGCGTCCATCTCCACCACCGCGTCGAAGCCGCGCTCACGCGCCCACGCGAACCCCGCCAGGTACGCCGCGCCGAGGCCCTGCTTGCCCTCGCGGTGCAGCACGTGCACCCGAGCGTCGGCGGCGGCCAGGGCGTCGGCGACCACGCCGGTGCCGTCCGGGCTGTTGTCGTCGGCGACCAGGATCTGCACCGCCGGCGCGGCACGGCGTACCCGCGCCACGATCCGCGCCACGTTGTCGGCCTCGTTGTACGTCGGGATCACCACGAGCACCCGACCCACGCCCGGATGACCGGTGTCCGGTCGGGTGCCGGTCGTCTCGCCCACCGTCGCTTCCCCTCCGCCGGCGTACCGGCTGCTGTCACCCGGCGTGGTGCCGGCGGCGCAGCACGGCCGCGCCGACCAGGGCCACCACCGCCAGGGTGGCCAACGCCACCTCCGGCCACAGCCCGACCCGGGTGGCCAGGGTGCGCCCGTCGTCCAGCCGCAGCTGCCGCACCACGACCGCTCGGGTGTTGAACCCGGTGGCGTCGCTTACCCGCCCGTCCGGGGCAACGAACCCGGACACCCCGACCGTGGAGGCCATCAACGCCGGCCGGCCGTGCTCGACCGCCCGCAGCCGCACCATGGCCAGCTGCTGGCGCGCCTCGGCCACGTCGAACGTGGCGTTGTTGGTCTGCACCACCAGCAGCTGCGCCCCGCCGGTGACGGTGTCGCGGACCACCTCGTCGTAGGCGACCTCGAAGCAGATCACGTCGCCGAGCACCGCCGCCCCGGCACGCAGCACCCCCGGCTCGCTGCCAGGCACGAAATCGGCGCGCACCCGGTCGACCTGCTTGCTGACCAGCCGGGCGAGATCGCGCATCGGCACGTACTCGGCGAACGGCACCGGATGCCGCTTGGTGTACAGCTGCTCCAGGTCCGGGCCGCTGCCGGGCCGCCACAGGATCCCCGCGTTGCGGACCTGCCCCTCCCCCGGACCGCGCAGCACCGCACCGACCAGGATCGGCGCGCCGACCGCGTCGGCGGCCTGCGAGATGCGCGCCCCGGCATCGGTGTCGCGCAGCGGGTCGATGTCGCTGGAGTTCTCCGGCCACACCACCAGGTCGGGACGCTCCCGGGTACCGGCACTCACCTGCCCGGCCAGCTCGATCGTGGCGTCGACGTGGTTGTTGAGCACCGCCTGCCGCTGGGCGTTGAAGTCCAACCCGAGCCGCGGCACGTTGCCCTGCACGATCGCCACCGTCACACTCGCGCCGTCACCGGCGGCGGCCACCGGCACCAGCAGCCCCGCCACGGGCACCGCGACCGCCGCCGCGCTCAGCGCCGCGACCGGCGCCCACCGCCGCGGCGACTCCCACGCCCGCCACAGCGCCGCGCCGAGCAGCCCACCGGCCAGCGCCACCGCGAACGTCACCAGCGGCGCGCCGCCCAGCGCGGCCAGCCGCAACAGCGGCGAGTCACCCTGGCTGAACGCCAACCGCCCCCACGGGAACCCGCCGAACGGGGTGCGGTCGCGCAGCGCCTCCTGCCCCACCCACAGCACCCCGGTCACCGCCGGCCAACCCCACCGCGCCCGGTCCACCACCGGCGACACGAACGCCCCCGCCGCACCCAGCAGCGCCAGGTAGCCGGCCTGCAACAGCGACAACAACAGCCACGGCAGGTAACCGGTGTGCAGATTCGTCCAGCTCAACAGCGGCGCGAACAGCGCCACACCGGCCAGGAAACCCAGCCCCGCGCCCGCGCGCACCCGACGCCGGTGCGTCGCCACGGCCAGCAACGCCACACCCAGCGGCGCCAGCGGCCACAGCCCGTACGGAGGAAACGCCGCCAGCACCGCCAGCCCGGCCAGCACCGCCATCGGCGCCGCCACCGGCAACGGCAGCGCCCCCGCCCGCCCGGCGCTCGGCCGCCTGTCGTCCCCGGTCGCCGCCGGCACGTTCCCCACGATCACGGGCCGAAGGCTACCCGCCGGCCGGTCGCCGCCCCACCGGGCCACACACCTCGCAGGGGCCGCAGACACAAATCGGGGCGCGGCTCGCGCCGCGCCCCGATGCTCCCAGGCCCTTCCCGGCCGGTGGGGCGAGAATGAGCTACGCCGACCTTCGGACCGACCCGACGCGGACTGGCTGCCCCCGCCTGGCCGTTGTCTACTGGCCGTGCACCTCACCCTGCCCGTACACCGGTAACCGCGGCCGGTTCGCGCCGCCCCGCCGACCCCCGCCCGCTGGACCTGGCCGCCGCGACGCACTGCTCACATGTCGCTCGGCCAGCGGACGAAGGGACGAAGCGAACAACAGCCGCTTCCCGTAGTAGGACTCAAAGACGGTACGGCGTGGACCCCCGCCGCTGTCAACCCGCCCGGGCCTGTCGTGTGATGCACCACGGCGTGTCGCGTCGGCGAGTCTCAATGCGTGCCCAGGTGCCGGCACAGCAACGCCCCCGCCGCCTCCGGATGCTCGGCAGCCAACAGCCCACCGGCAGCCAGCACGTAGTCGACGTCGACGACCGGCCGGGCCGCGCGCGGCAACGGCCACCCACCGGCATGATCGCCCAGCACCGCACCCAACACACCGGCCGCGTCCGCCGCCGCCGCGTGCCGCAGCACCCCACCGGAACCCACCAGCAGCCGCACGTCGCGCAGGTCCCGCCCGGCCCGCTCACCCGTGGCCGCCCCCCGCGCGTGCCGGCGCAACGCCACCGTCGCCGCCAGGGCCGCGATCCGGGCATCCACCGCCCGGTCCGCGTCCCGAGAAGGCAGAAACCCCGGATCACCGGCACGCACCGCCGCCCCCGCCGCCAGAGCGTCGCGCTCCGCGTCGCTCAGCAACCGCTCCTCCACGGCCGCCCGCACCACCCCCGGCGCGCTCCACCGCATCCCCAGGTCCCCCTCGACGGTGCGGGCCCGCCACAGCGACCCCGCCACCTCCCGCCCCGGCCCGGTGGCCCGCTCGTCCGGCGTGAGCACCGAATACACGTCGGTGGTGGCGCCCCCCACGTCGACCACCACCAGATCACCACCCAGGGCGTCGGCCAGCACCTCCACGCCGGTCAGCACCGCGTCGGGGGTGGCCGCCCGCACCAGCCGCGCGAACCGCGACCCCCGCGACAGCCGCTTCCCACCGATCACGTGCCGCAGGAACACCTCCCGGATCGCCGCCCGCGCCGACGCCGGCGCCAGCACCCCGATGCGCGGCAGCACGTTCTCCGCCACCGTCACCGGCACCCCCGCCCCCGCCAACACGGCATGCAGGCCGTCACGGACATCGACGTTGCCGGCCAACACCACCGGCACCCGCCAACGGGCCCTCGCCAACCGCGTCGCGTTGTGCGTCAACGTCTCGGCGTCACCGCCGTCGGTGCCACCCACCAGCAGCACCACGTCCGGACGGGCCGCCCGCAACGCCGACAGCTCCACCGCACCGAGCCGACCCGCCGCCACGTGCACCACGTTCGCGCCCGCCGACAGACCCACCCGCCGACCCGCCTGCGCGGTCACCAACTGCTCGTAACCGACGACCGCCAACCGCAACCCACCACCGGCCGACGAACACACGTACCACGGCACCCCACCCACCGCCAGACCGGCCGTGGCCGCCGCCACCGCCGCATCCAGGCCGTGCAGCACGTCCGTGCCCACCGTCGTCGGCGCCGACGACGACGCCACCAACGCGCCCGCGTCGAGGTCCACCACCGCCACCTTCGTGTACGTGGACCCGACGTCGGCGCAGACCGCGTACCTCACGCCACCGGCGGAACGACCACCGTGCCGGTCGCGGTGACCGCCACGATCGGCTCCTCGAGAACCTCCGCGGCCGACTCCCCCCGATCCGGACGACCCCGACACACCACCCTCGCGACGAAGTCGATCGTGCGGCTGCGCGTACCCACCCGGGTCACCGTCGCCGTCACCTCCAACACGTCGCCCGCCCGCATCGCCGCACGGAACTGCACGTCCGAGTACGACGCGAACAACCCCTCGTCGCCATCGGTGCGGATACACACCTCCGTCGCCACGTCCCCGAACAACCCCAACGCGTACGCCCCGTCGACCAGGTTGCCCGCGTAGTGGGCGTGCGAATACGGCACGTACCGCCGGTGCACGACCGTCAGACCCACCCGGGAATCACTCATGCCTTCGCCTTCTTCTCCGTGATCAACGCGTGCACCAGATAACTCGCCACCTCACCCGGGGTCGTCCCCCGGCCGAAGATCCGATCCACGCCCAACTCGCCGGCCATCGTCTCGTCGAAACGCGGCCCACCCACGATCAGCAGCGGCCGCTTCCCCGCCGGCATCGCCTCCCGGAACGCCGCCGACATCTCCCGCGTGTTGTGCAGATGCGCGTCGCGCTGCGTCACCACCTGCGACACCAGCACCGCGTCGGCCCGCTCCACCCGCGCCGCCTCCACCAGCTCCGGCACACTCACCTGCGCACCCAGGTTGGTGACCTTCAACTCCCGGTAGTACTCCAGGCCCTTCTCCCCCGCGATGCCCTTGACGTTCAGGATCGCGTCGATGCCGACCGTGTGCGCGTCCGTGCCGATGCACGCCCCCACCACCGACAACTTGCGCCGCAACCGCTGCTTCACCACCGCGTTGACCTCCTTCGCCGACAACAGCGGGAAGTCACGCTCCACCACCTGCACCGCCGCCAGGTCCACCAGATGGTTCACCCGCCCATACACCACGAAGAAGGTGAACCCGTCACCCATCGGCTTCGCGTGCACCAACATCGCCGGGTCGATGCCCATCTTGTTCGCCAACTGCACCGCCGCGCCCTCGGCCCGCTTGTCGTGCGGCACCGGCAACGTGAACGACACCTGCACCATGCCGTCGCCGGTGGTGTCCCCGTACGGCCGGACGATCCTCTTCCCGGCGTCCCCGCCGGCCTCGACGGCGCTCACGCCCCCGCCACCTCTCCACCCGCCACCGCCGGCGCCTCCAGGATCTCCGTGGCCGGATTGAAGTAGTCCGCCTCGTGCGCGGCCACCCCCGCCAGCCCCTTGCCCCGGTCCGCCGGCCGCTTCATGATCCCGAACGTGCCCTCGGCGATCGCCGTCAACAGCGACTGCTCACCGATGCGCTCCAGCAGGTCGACCGCCTCACCGAGCACCCGGTTGGCCCGCTGCTGGATGAACCCGCCCGGCGCCGGCACGAAGTCCTCGTGCAACCCACCCGCCGCACCCAGCACGTACCGCACGTTCTGCAGGGCGATGTCCCGATCCGACAACCACGGCGTCACCACCGCCTCGGTCATCATCCCCACCAGCAGGATCCCCTGACCGGTCATCGTCCCCACCAGGTTGAAGAACCCGTCCAGCAGGTTTCCCCGGAACACGTCACCGGTCATGTGCTTCGTCGGCGGCATCCACTTCAACGGCGCGTCCGGGAACAACTCCCGCGCCAGCAACGCGTGCGCCAACTCCAGCCGGAACGACTCCGGCACGTCCGGATTGATCTCGAACGCGTGCCCCAACCCCAGCTGCCAGTCCGCCAACCCCGCCTCGTGCGCGAAGAACTCGTTGAGCAACTGCGACACCGTCACCGTGTGCGCCTCGTCCACCGCGTCCGCGGTGGTCAGGTAGTTGTCCTCACCCGTGTTGATGATGATCCCCGCCCGCGCGTGCACCTGCCGCGAGAACCGCTGGTCCACGAACGTACGGATCGGATTGATGTCACGGAACAGAATCCCGTACATCGAATCGTTCAACATCATGTCCAGCCGCTCCAGGCCGGCCAACGTCGCCATCTCCGGCATGCACAGACCCGACGCGTAGTTCGTCAGCCGCACGTAGCGGCCCAACTCCCTCGACGACTGATCCAGCGCCGCCCGCATCAACCGAAAGTTCTCCTGCGTCGCGTACGTGCCCGCGAACCCCTCCCGGGTCGCCCCCTCCGGCACGTAGTCCAGCAACGACTGCCCCGTGGAACGGATCACCGCGATGACGTCCGCACCCGCCCGCGCCGCCGCCTGCGCCTGCGGAATGTCCTCGTAGATGTCCCCCGTCGCCACGATCAGGTAGATCCACGGCCGCTGCTTCGGATCCCCGAACCGCCGCACCAGCCGGTCCCGCTCCGCGCGCCGCCGGTCGATCGACCGGATCCCCGCCCCGACCGCCCTGCGGGCGGCCCTGCGCGCCGCAGTGGCCGCCTTCTGAGTCGGCTGCTCGAACCGCACCGACCCGGCCGCCGCCTTCTGCGCCAGCAACGTCACGTCGCTGATCTGCTCCCGCGCCAGGGCGTCGAACACCGGCAGCGCCACCCCGTGCCCCAACCCCACGTCCGCGACCACCGCGTCGACGAGCCGGTTCACCCACGGAATGCCGTCCGGGTCGGCGCCACTCACCCCGGCCAGCCGCAGCACCGCCCGCTCCACCGACACCGTGGTGTGGCTGCGCGCCAGATCCACCACCGGCTGCCCGGCGCGACGCGCCAACTCCCGCGCCCGCGCCACCAGCCGCGCATCCAGGTCAAGCTTGCCCGTCACACCGTCACCCCGCTCCGCCCGGCGACGGCGCCACGCGCCCCCCGTGCCGTACCGATGGTTCGCTCGCTCACGAAGACCCTTCCTCGTAGATCACGTCACCGCGCAACACCGTGCGCCGACACACCGGCAGCGGCGTCGGGTCCTGCGGACCACGCGCCTCCACATCCGCCGCCAACAACACCGGCAACCCCCGGTCCACCCCCGCCGGCGTCGACCACACCGCGAACGTCGCCGGCGCCCCCAACGCCAGCACACCCTCGCTGTCCAGCCGCACCGCCCGCCACCCGCCACGGGTGTGCGCCGCGAACGCCGCCCGCACACTCATCCGCTGCGTCGGGCTGTGGTGCCACACCGCCGCCCGCACCGAACCCCACGGGTCCAGCGGCGTCACCGGCGAATCCGACCCGAACGCCAACGCCACCCCGACGCCGTGCATCGCCCCCATCGGATTCGACTCCAACGACCGGTCCAACCCCAGCCGCGACTCGTACATCCGACCCGCACCACCCCACAACCGGTCGAACGCCGGCTGCATGCTCGCCACGATCCCGTACTCCACGAACCCGGCGATCAGCCGCTTGTTCATGATCTCCGCGTGCTCGATGCGATGCCGGGCCGCCCGCACCCGGTCCGTGCCCAGCTTCTCCGCCGCCCCCGCGAACCCCTCCAACACCGTCGAGATCGCCGCGTCACCGATCGCGTGGAACCCACCCTGCACACCGTGCGCCGCACAGTCCAGCAGATGATCCCGCACCTGCTCCGCACTCAGGTAACCGTGCCCGCAACCCCCGTCACCGTCCAGGTAGTCCCGCGACACGTGCGCCGTACGCGACCCCAACGCCCCATCGGCGAACAGGTCACCCCCCGCCCCCACCGCACCCAGCTCCCGGGCCCGCGCCGCACCCAGCAGCTCACCCCAGTAGCCGTACACCTCCGCCACCCCGTCGCCCGACAGCGCCAACAGCCCCGTGAAGTCCTCCTCGTCGGAGATCTCCGGACCACCACACTCGTGCACCGCCGCGATACCCAGCGACGCCGCGTGCGCCAACGCCGCCCGCTGCGCCGCAACCCGCTGCGCCCGCGTCACCGACGCGAACGCAGCCGCCCGCACCACGTGGTGCGCGTCGCGCCGCAACCAACCCGACGCGTCGTACCCCGCCGCCGACACCACCTCCGGACACGCCGCCAGCAACGCCACCGACACCAACGCCGAATGGATCGACGCCTGCGACAGGTACACCCGCCGCCCCCCGGCCGCCCGGCCCAGCGCCGCCGCGTCCGGCAACTCCGGCACCGACCAGCTCGACTCGTCCCAGCCGTGCCCCAGCACCACCGCGTCCGACGGCAACCCCGCCGCGAACCCCGTCACCGCGTCCAGCAGCTGCGCCGCCGACCGCACCGCCGACAGGTCCAGCCCCGACAACGCCAACCCCGTGTCGGTCGCGTGCACGTGCGCGTCCACGAACGCCGGCGTCACCAACGCCCCGTCCAGATCCACCACCCGGTCGGCGGCCGGCGCGTCCGCGTCCACCCCCAGCCAGGAGATCCTGCCGTCGGTGACCAGCAGAGCCGTCGCGCTCGGATCGGCCGGGCAGTGCAGCGTCCCGCCGCGGTACAGAGTCGAGGGGTTCGTCATGACCATCAGTCTGCCGCCAGACGCGCCTCGAACAACGCCCGCACCCCCGACTCCGACCGCAGCAGACCCAGCGCGAACTCCGCGTGCCCCGGCACGTACCCGTTGCCGACCAGCATCGTCACGTCCGCCGCCAGGCCCTCCGCCCCCAACGCCGCCGCCGCGAAACTCGTCGCCATCGAGAAGAACACCACCGTGCCGCCGTCCGCCGTCGCCAGCACCGCACCGTGCTCACAGCCCGGCACGTCCACGCAGACCACCGTCACGTCCGCCGGCGCCCCCAACGCCGTCGTCACCGCCGACGACAACGCCACCGGATCCCGGGCGTCGGCCAACGCCACCGCGTCCGCCAGACCCACCGCCGCCAGCGCGTCACGCTCCGCCACGACCGGCACCACCCCGACCGTACGGGCGGCACCCGCCCGTCGCGCCGCGGCCAACGACAGCGACCCGCTCTTGCCCGCGCCACCGATCACCGCCACCCGCACCGGCGCCGGATCCCCCGCCCGCTCCCGCTCCGCCACGTACCGCGACACCACCCGCGCCGTCAGCGCCGGCGCCCCGCACACGTCCAGCACCGCCAGGGACAGCTGCGGATCGAGATCCGCCGGCAGCACCGCGGCGATCGACCGGGCGAACAGGATCGCGTACCCGTCGCACGGCACCTGCTCGCTGCGCCCGTCCCAGCGGGTCAGGCCGTCGAGGATCGTCAGCGGCGTCAACGTCAGCGACACCAGCGTCGCCACCCGCTCCCCCGCCTTCAACCCCAGCGGGGAACGCCGCCCCGCCTCCTCCACCGTGCCGATCAGCATCCCGCCCGAGCCGGTCACCGGGTTCTGCATCTTCCCCCGGGCGGACACGATCTGGAGCACCTCGGCGCGCACCGCGTCCCCGTTGCCGCCGTGCTTCTCCCACAGCTGCCGGAAGCTCGCCGCGTCCAGGTTCAACCGCTCCACCCGGATCCGCACCTCGTTCGGCGCGATCTCCGGACTCGCGTCCAGCCGCCACGCGGCCTGCGGCAGCACCCCCGCCGGTTCGACAACGCGGTGCAGACCCACCGGTGACGTCACGCCGACCTCCCCTGTCATGCCGCTCGAAGCCCCGGCCAGGGCTCGCGTAGCGGGAAAACTTCCGGCAGACTAATTTCTTCACCGAATATTTTCCAGTAGCCTTCGGGGTCGCTGATCAATCGCACCACATCGAGGAGGGGCCGTGACCCAGACCCAACCGGTGGAGACCCTGCCTGCGCCCCGCCCCGCGCCGGTCGCGGTCCCCACCGCCGGACAGCCCTACGAATACCGCCGCGCGCCCCTCGTCGAACCCGACTGGACCCGCTTCCCCGGCTGGCGGCACGTCACCCGCGACCAGTGGGAGAACGCCCAGTGGCAGCGCGTCAACTGCGTCAAGAACATCAAGCAGCTGCGCACCGTCCTCGGCGACGGAGTCGACGAGACCTTCTACGCCGACCTCGAGGCCGACCAGCAGGCCCTGGCCACCATGTCCATGCTGGTGCCGCCGCAGATGCTCAACACCATGGTCCCGTTCGCGCCGATGAGCACCGAGGCGTTCCTCGCCGACCCCGTCCGGCGCTACATGATCCCCGTCGCCTCCGACCGGCGCACCGACTGGCCCTCCCACCCGTACGCCAGCCGCGACTCCCTGCACGAACACGACATGTGGGTCGCCGAGGGCCTCACCCACCGCTACCCCACCAAGGTCCTCGCCGAACTGCTCTCCACCTGCCCGCAGTACTGCGGGCACTGCACCCGCATGGACCTCGTCGGCAACTCCACCCCCGCGGTCGACAAGCTCAAGCTGGCCCTCAAGCCCGTCGACCGCTACGACGCCCACATCGGCTACCTCAAGGCCCACCCCGGCGTCCGTGACGTCGTCGTCTCCGGCGGCGACGTGGCCAACGTCCCGTGGAAGAACCTCGAGTCCTACCTGATGCGGCTGCTCGAGATCGAGACCATCCGCGACATCCGGCTCGCCACCAAGGCCCTCATGGGCCTGCCCCAGCACTGGCTGCAGCCCGACGTCGTCGAGGGCCTCGAACGGGTCGCCCGCACCGCCGCCCGCCGCGGCGTCAACCTGGCCATCCACACCCACGTCAACCACGCCCAGTCGCTCACCCCGCTGGTCGCCAGGGCCGCCCAGACCGCCCTCGACGTCGGCGTCCGCGACGTACGCAACCAGGGCGTGCTCATGCGCGGCGTGAACGCCACCGCCCCCGACCTGCTCGACCTCTGCTTCGCCCTCCAGGGCGAGGCGGGCATCCTGCCGTACTACTTCTACATGTGCGACATGATCCCCAACGCCGAGCACTGGCGGGTGCCGGTCTGGCACGCCCAGCAGCTCCAGCACGACATCATGGGCTACCTGCCCGGCTACGCCACCCCGCGCATCGTCTGCGACGTCCCCTTCGTCGGCAAGCGCTGGGTGCACATGCTCACCGAGTACGACCGCGACCGCGGCATCTCGTACTGGACGAAGAACTACCGCACCTCCATCGAGTCCGCCGACGCCGAGGCCCTCAACAAGCGCCACGCCTACTACGACCCGATCGACACCCTGCCCGAGACCGGGCAGCAGTGGTGGGCCGAGCACCGCAACGACTGACCACCAGCACGCCGTCACCCCCGGAGCCGATCCATCGGCCCGGGGGTGACGCGTTTCCCGGGTCCAGCCGGCCCGGGAGTGCCCCACCCGGCGACGTGGCCACCCCTGTCGGGGCCCGGCCACGTCGCCCGCGGGTCACCTCGTGAAGGCATTCTTCACGTCCCGGCCGGCGTCCGTGAGGTGCTCGCCGGCCTGTCGGGCACGCGCGTCGCTCTGCTGCGTGGCGCCCTCGCCGCGCATCCGTTCGTTGTTGATGGCGCCGCCGAGTCGTTTCCTGGTGGCGCCGGCCAGCTGTCCGACCTTGTTCTTCGCCTTGCCGGTGAAGCCCATGTCGCCTCCTCCACGCGGGCCGGGCCTCCCCCGGCCCTCGTCTGCTCGGGTGCCCGCACCTTGCTGGCGGAAACGTCGTCGTGTCCCCGTGGCGGCTGTCACACCCGCTAGGGCATCCTAGGACACTAGGTGAACGGTGGGAAAGGGGTTCTGGTTGACTGGACGAATGGGAGAGATCCTGTTGATCCGGCACGGTGAGACCACCTGGAGCGCCACCCGCCGGCACACCTCGTACACCGACCTCCAGCTCACCCCCGACGGCGAGCGGCAGGCCCACG
This sequence comes from Micromonospora sp. NPDC023633, assembly GCF_040640035.1. Taxonomy (NCBI): domain Bacteria; kingdom Bacillati; phylum Actinomycetota; class Actinomycetes; order Micromonosporales; family Micromonosporaceae; genus Micromonospora; species Micromonospora sp. NPDC023633. The sequence goes on from NZ_JBFABB010000066.1 coordinate 15,794, forward strand.
CCCTCGGCCGGTTCCTCGCCGGCCGGCGCTTCGCCGCAGTCCTCACCAGCCCCCGCGCCCGGGCGCGGCACACCGCGCGGCTCGCCGGCCTCACGGTCACCGGCACGGTCGACGACCTGGCCGAATGGAACTACGGCGAGTACGAGGGGCGCACCACCGCCGACATCCGCGACGACCACCCGGGCTGGTCCATCTGGACCGACGGCTGCCCCGGCGGGGAGTCCCCGAACCAGGTCGGCGAGCGCCTCGACCGGGTGCTCGCCCGGGTCCACCCGCTGCTCGACCGGGGCACCGTCGCCCTCGTCGGGCACGCCCACAGCCTGCGCGTGCTCGGCGCCCGCTGGGTCGGCCTGCCGCCGTCCGCCGGCGGGCTGCTACGGCTGGACACCGCCACGCTCAGCGTGCTCGGCCACGAGCACGGCCGGCGGGTCATCCTGCGCTGGAACCAGCCGGTTCCCCCGGCGCCCGCGAACGCGCCCGAAGCTGGGGCTCGGCACTGATCTTCGGCGGCCGGTTCTCGTACGGCGTCGACAGCACCACCGTCGTGCGGGTGGTCACGTTCGCCGCCGTCCGGATCTCCTGGAGCAGCCGCTCCAGGTCCGCCGGGCTGGCCACCCGCACCAGCAGGAGGTAGAAGTCCTCCCCCGCCACCGAGTAGCACGAGTCGATCTCGGGCAGGTGGGCCAGCCGCTCCGGCGCGTCGTCGGGCTGCGACGGATCAAACGGCCGGATCGCCACGAACGCGGTCAGCGGCAGGTCGAGGGCCTCGAAGGAGACCCGGGCGGCGTACCCCTTGATCACGCCGCGCTGCTCCAGGCGGCGCACCCGCTGGTGCACGGCGGAGACCGACAGGCCCACCTTCTCCGCCAGATCCGTGTACGACAGCCGGCCGTCAGCGGTGAGCGCGGCGATGATGGCGCGGTCGATCTCCTCCACGGCGTGCAACCTACCGGGAAAACCGCTTCCCGGCGACGACGCGGCCCGCCGGCGCGACGCGACACACGTGCCGCGCCGGCGGGGCGGCCGTCCGTCAGCCCTTCGCCAGGGCCCGGGAGATGACCAGCCGCTGGATCTGGTTGGTGCCCTCGACGATCTGGAGCACCTTGGCCTCGCGCATGTACCGCTCGACCGGGTGGTCGGCCACGTAGCCGGCCCCACCGAGCACCTGCACGGCGTCGGTGGTCACCCGCATCGCCACGTCGGTGGCGAAGAGCTTCGCCTTCGCCGCCTCGATCGAGTACGGCCGGCCGGCGTCACGCAGCCGGGCCGCGGCCAGCGTCAACGCCCGGGCGGCGGAGATCTGGGTGGCCAGGTCGGCGAGGGTGAAACCCAGTCCCTGGAAGTCGATGATCGCCTTGCCGAACTGCTGCCGCTCCCGGGCGTAGCCGACCGCGTAGTCGAGCGCGGCCTGGGCCAGCCCGACCGCGCAGGCGGCGATGCCGAGCCGCCCCGAGTCGAGGGCGGACATGGCGATGGTGAAGCCCGCCCCCTCCCCTCCGATCAGCCGCTCGGTCGGCACCCGGACCGAGTCGAAGGCGATCTGGGCCACCGGGGAGGAGCGCAGCCCCATCGTCCGCTCGGCCGCCTGCGGCTCGATGCCGGGCGTGGCTCGGTCGGCCAGCAGGCAGGAGATGCCCTTCGGGCCGGGGCCGCCGGTGCGGCAGAAGATGTCGTAGAAGTCCGCCACCTGGGCGTGGGTGATCCACGCCTTGGTGCCGTCGACCACGTAGGCGTCGCCGTCGCGCACGGCCTTGGTCGTCAGCGCGGCGGCGTCCGAGCCGCCCTGCGGCTCCGACAGGCAGTACGCCCCGAGCAGTTCGCCGCCGATCATGTCGGGCAGCAGCTTGCGCTGCTCGTCCGTGCCGAACTGGGCCAGGGGGTAGCAGGACAGGGTGTGCACGCTGACCGCCTCGGCGACCGCGAGCCAGCGGCCGGCCAGGATCTCCAGCACCTGGAGGTAGACCTCGTAGGGCTGGGCGGCGCCGCCGTACTCCTCGGGGTAGGGCAGGCCGAGCAGGCCGGCGCGCCCGAGGGTGCGCAGCACCTCGCGGGGGAACTCCGCGCGTTCCTCGAACCCGGCGGCCCGGGGCGCGAGCTCCCGGTCGGCGAGTTCGGTGGCGAGGTCGAGCAGGTCATGGGCCTCGTCGGTGGGGAGGATCCGGTCGACAGTCATAGCGCGATGAGCTCCGTGGGGATGGTGTTGAGCCGTTGCACGCCGTCCGTGGCGCAGACGACGATGTCCTCGATGCGGGCGCCGTGCCGGCCCGCCAGGTAGATGCCCGGTTCGACGGAGAACGCCATCCCCGGCTCCAGGCGGCGGGCGTTGCCGGCCACCACGTAGGGCTCCTCGTGGCCGTCCAGGCCGATGCCGTGGCCGGTGCGGTGCAGGAACGCCGCGCCGAAGCCGGCGGCGGCGATCGGCTCCCGGGCTGCCGCGTCGACCTCCTCGGCGGTGGCCCCGGGGCGGACCGCGGCCACGGCGGCCCGCTGGGCGGCGTGCAGCACCGCGTAGTAGTCGACGAACTCGGCCGGCGCGGGGGCACCGGCGACGTAGGTGCGGGTGCAGTCGGAGCGGTAGCCCGACGGCATCGTCCCGCCGATGTCCACGACGACCGGTTCGCCGGCGCCGATCGGGCGGTCGGAGGTGCCGTGGTGCGGGCTGGCGCCGTTCGGACCGGCGGCGACGATCACGAAGTCCACGCTCACGTGGCCGGCGGCCCGGATCGCCCCGGCGATGTCGGCGCCCACCTCCGCCTCGGTGCGGCCCGGCCGCAGCCACTCCCCCATCCGCGCGTGCACCGCGTCGATCGCCGCGCCCGCCTCGGCCAGCGCCGCGACCTCGGCCGGGGACTTGCGGACGCGCATCTCGCGCAGCACCTCGGAGGCGAGGCGCTGGGTGGCGCCGGGCAGCGCCTCGCGCAGGGCGAGGACGTGCTCGGCCCACATCCGGTCGGCCAGCCCGACCGCGGCCACGGACCCGCCGAGGGCGGCGGTGACGAGAGGGTACGGGTCCGTGCCGTCGGCGTGGTCGACGATCCGCACGCCGGTGGCCGGGGCGGGGGACGCCTCGGCGGCCGGCCGCTCCAGGGTGGGCACGACCAGGGTCGGCTCACCTTCGGCGGGCAGCACCAGGCAGGTCAGCCGCTCGCCGGCGTGCGCGTCGTAGCCGGTCAGGTAGCGCAGGTCTGAGCCGGGGCTGAGCAGCAGCGCGTCCAGCCCGGCGGCGGCGGTGGCGCGCTGCGCGGCGGCCAGCCGCTGCGGCGGGTACAGCTCCTCAAATCCCACACCGGCCAGCTTAACGGTCGTTCGGGCGCCGACCCAGCCCGCCCGGTGCTCCGGCGGGCGCTGCCGGACGAGGCGCAGACGGCGTCCGCCGCGTTCGAGGGTGCTCCCCGGTCGGACGCTCAGAGAGCGGCGGCCCGGCGCGCCGACGAACGCTCCCGCGACGGGGCGCTCATGAGGCGGCCCGGCGCCGGACGAGGGCGAGCATCTCGTCGACGGAGCCGGCCGGGTCGGTCACCGGGAACTGCACCGCGCGGACGACGGCGTCGGGGCCGACCAGCAGGGTCAGGCGCTTGAACCGCTCGACGCCCCCGGCCCGGAACATGGGCAGCGACAGCCCCGCCGCGAGCCGGCCGTCCTGGTCGGACAGCAGCGGGAAGGGCAGCTCGGCGTGCACCACGAAGTCGGCGAGCTGGTCGGGCCGCTGGGTGCTCACCCCGAGGACGCGCGCGCCGGCGGCCCGGAAGTCCGCGTGCCGGGCGGCGTAGCTGGTGGACTCCAGCGTGCAGCCGGCCGCGCCGGGGATCTCTCCCCAGCCGGGCGGAAGGGCCCGCGCCCCGGGCGCGAACGCCCCCGGGAAGAAGTAGAGCACGCTCCAGCCCCGCGTGTCGGCTGGCGCGACCGGCCGGCCGTCGTGCCCGGGCAAGACGGCGTCGGGGAGCCGCCGGCCGATCAGGTTGTGCACGCGGCGCGCCTCGGCGGAGGCGGCGTCGGCGGTCGCGGTGAGGTCGCTGTCGCCCATCACGTGCCGGGTGCCCCAGTCCTGCAGGGCGATGAGCACCGGCAACAGGCCCTCACCCTTGGCGGTGAGCAGGTAGTCGAAGCGGGGCGGGTGCGCCGAGTAGGGCCGTCGCTCCAGCACGCCGTGCGCGACCAGCCCGGCCAGGCGCTCGGTCAGCGCCCGCCGGCTGACGCCCAGCTCGCGGTGGAGCGCGTCGAAGCGGGTCGTCCCGCCGGCGACCTCGCGCACGATGAGGAACGTCCACCAGTCGCCGAGGACGCCCAGCGCCTGCGCGATGCCGCAGTCCGCGTCCGCCAGGTCGGCCCGCCGCACATCCCACCCCCGTCCGCTCCGTCGCCCTCGACTATAGTCCGTTTCAGATTGGAACTCACTGGCTCGCGGACGGGGGCGGACGACATGGGCGTAGGGCAGGCAGCCGGGATGTTCTGGCGGTGGTGGGCCGCCGGCACGACCAGCGCGGTCGGGTCGGCGGTCGGCGCCGTGGCGCTGCCGCTGACCGCGCTGACGGTGCTCGACGCCACCGCGTTCGAGATGGGCCTCATCGTGGCCGCCAGCTACGTCGCCTGGCTCGTGATCGGGCTGCCGGCCGGCGTCGTCGCGCAGCGGCTGCCGCTGCGCGGGACGCAGGTGGGCGCCGACCTGGCCCGCGCGCTGGCCGTCGCGTCGGTGCCGGTCGCGTGGTGGTCCGACCGGTTGACCGTCGCCCACCTGGTGGTCACCGCGCTGGTGGTCAGCTTCGCCACCGTGCTCTTCGACGTGGCCAACTCGACCTTCCTGCCGAGCATCGTCGACCGGGACCAGCTGCAGTCCCGCAACAGCCTGACCTCCGCCACGCACGCCACCACCCAGCTCAGCGGGCCGCCGCTCGGCGGCCTCGCGGTGCAGGCGTTCGGCGCGGTGCCGACCCTGCTCGTTGACGCGGCCGGCTACCTCGTCTCGGCGGCCCTGCTGCGCTCCCTGCCCGCCCGCCGCGTCGACGCGCCGGACCGCTGGCCGCCGGTCGGGGAGATGATCCGCGAGGGCTGGCGCTTCGTGGCGTACCACCCGGTGATGGGCCCCGGCATGTGGGCCGCGACGGCGGTGAACTTCGTCTGCGGGGCGCAGCTCGCGCTCTACCCGCTGCACCTGGTGCGTGAGCTGCACGCCCCGGCGGGTCTGGTCGGCCTTCTGCTCGCCGTCGAGGGCGTCGGTTCGCTGGTGGGGGCCGCGCTGACAGCCCGGATCACCGCCCGGCTTGGCACCGCCCGGGCCCTGGTCGTCGCCGCGTTCGTGTCGGTCGGCGGCGCGTTCGTCGTCCCCTGGGGCACCGGCTGGCCGGCGTACGTCGCCTTCGCCGTCGGCAACGTCGTCTTCGCGGCCGGCGTCGTGGTGCTCAGCGTGACCACCCGGACCTACCGGCAGATCGCCAGCCCGCCCGAGCTGCTCTCCCGGGTGATGGCGACGGCCCGCTTCGTCTCCTGGGGAGCCATCCCGGTCGGCGGACTGCTCGCGGGCGCCCTCGCCGGCGTCGCCGGGACCCGGGCCACCCTGCTGGTCTTCGCCTGCGCGGCGGTCTGCGCGCCTCTGGCGCTGCTGCTGTCCCCCGTCCGGCGCCTGCGCGACCTCACCGACCACGACCGGGCGGCCGGCGACCGCCGCGCGAACCCCGTGCCGGCCGGCCGCTGACGGCCGAACCTGCGCTCAGCCCGGCCCGTCCGGCACGACGGGCAGCGCGCCGGCCAGCCGCCGGGCCCGGTCGGCGTGGGTCAGCAGGTCCACGCTGTCGACGTACTGGTCGACCGCGCCGACCGGCGGCCGCCCACGCAGGGCCGGGTCGGTGACGGCGGCGCGCAGCGCGGCGGCGACCCGGCCGGCGTCCAGGACCAGGAACGGCCGGCGGTGGAAGGGGCGCGGCCGGGCGCGCACCGGCGCCGCCAGCCCGGTGTCGTCGGTCCAGGCGGCGACGGCCTCCAGCGCCCGGACCAGCCCGTCCTCGCGGCGCGGCCAGTCGCCCTGGCCCAGCGCGTCGGCCAGGGCCGCGACCACGGGTCCCGCGCCGGGCAGCCGGCCGAACACCGTGCCCAGCCACTTGTCGTACGGCGGCCAGCGGCGGCGCAGCAGCAGGCCGAGCCGCATCACGTCCCGGGCCAGGCCGGCGGTGACCACCCGGCTGCCGACGTCGTCGCCTACCTCGGCGCAGCGGCCGGGCAGGTGTTCCGCCTGGGCGACGCGGGTCCACCCGGCGGCGAGCACGTGCCGCCACACGTCGTCGGGGTACCACCGCAGCGCGGCCCGCGCCCCGGTGAGCGCCCCGTCGAGGCCGTCGTGGAAGACCTCGCCGCCGGTCACCTCGGCCAGCCGCTGGGTCGGGGTGGCCAGCCAGTCCGCCGTGGTGACCCCGGCGGCCGGGTCGAAGTCGAGCCGGTCGCGCCACCAGCCGCCCAGCTCGTCGATCTTCACCCCGTGCCGGACGCCCGCCGGGTCGACCACGCCGAGGCGGCCGTGGCCGGCGAACCGGGTCGGCCAGCCGAGGAAGTCGGCCGGCAGGTCGGCGTCCAGCGCGGCGTGCAGTTGCGGGATCCGCCAGGCGTCGGCCGCCGCCACGAAGAGCTGCCCCCGCGGCCCCCAGTCATGGTCGGTGGAGCGCGCGGTGTCCAGCCCGAGCAGCTCCGAGCCGCCGTCGAGCAGGCCGGCCGCGTAGCGCAGGCCGGGAAAGCGCCGGCGCAGGATCGGCGCGAGCACCTCGTCGTGGAACCGTCGGCCGAGCGTCAGGCCGGGAAGGAACGTCACACCGGCCAGTGTGCGCCCCAGGTCGGGGCGCTCGCAGCACGGTTCCGGCCCGATCGGCCGGCCGCGCCGATAGCGTGGAGCTGCGAGCGCCTCGCCGACGGAGAGGACCGACAGCCGTGGCACCGAACGACCCGGACCGCGCCGCGGCGCGCCGCGGCGCGCTGCTCTGGTCCGGGATCCTCGCGGTGGCCGGCCTGGCGCTGCTGGTCGTCGGCCTCACGATCGCCGACGGCACGGCAGCCTGGATCGAGGTGGCGGTCGCCGTCGCGCTGCTGGTCGCGAGCTACGCCGTGCAGTACCTGGCCCGCCGCGAGACGCTCTACTCCAGCGACGAGCGCCCCTGACCGCCGCGCTGACCGCCGCGCCGTACCCCCCGATCGTCGGTGGGGTGTGCCAGGCTGTCGGGCGTGGCACAGCGACCCCCGATCATGCTCATCGACGCGCCCAGCCTCTACTTCCGGGCCTTCTTCGGCATCCCCGAGTCCGCGGCCCGCGCCGCCGACGGCAGCCCGGTCAACGCCGTGCGCGGCTTCCTCGACATGCTGGCGACCCTGATCCGCACCCGCCGGCCCGACCGGATGGTCTGCGCGATGGACCACGACTGGCGACCCGAGTGGCGCGTCGCGCTGCTGCCGTCGTACAAGGCGCACCGGCTGGCCCCCGAGGGCGGCGAGGTGGTGCCCGATACGCTCAGCCCCCAGGTGCCGCTGATCCTGGAGGTGCTCGACGCCGTCGGCATCACCCACGTCGGCGCGGCCGGCTACGAGGCCGACGACGTGCTCGGCACGCTGTCGGTCACCCAGCCGGCGCCGGTCGAGGTGGTCTCCGGCGACCGGGACCTGTTCCAGCTCGTCGACGACGCCCGCCCGGTGCGGCTGCTCTACGTCGGGCGGGGCGTGGCCAAGCTGGAGGACTGCGACGACGACGCCGTGCGGTCCCGCTACGGGGTGCCGGCCGCCCGGTACGCCGACTTCGCCGCCCTGCGGGGTGACCCGAGCGACGGGCTGCCCGGGGTGCCGGGCGTGGGCGAGAAGACGGCCGCCCGGCTCGTGGAGCGCTACGGCGACATCGCGGGCGTCCTGGCCGCCCTGGACGAGCCGGATTCCGGCTTCGCCCCCGGGCTGCGCACCAAGCTCGCCGCCGCGCGGGACTACCTGGCCGTCGCGCCGAGGGTTGTCCGGGTCGCCCTCGACGTGCCGCTGCCCGAGCTGGCCACCGCGCTGCCCAGCGCCCCGGCCGACCCCGACCGGCTGCTGGAACTGGCCGGCACGTGGAACCTGGCCGGCTCGGCGCGCCGACTGGTCGACGCCCTCGCCCAGCGCGCCTGACAGCTTCACCGGATCGTCAAGCGGAGTCAACGCCCGGTACGCCCAGCGCAACTGGTTCGGCCCTAGGTTCGGCGACCATGAACCGATCCCCCGTCAACCACGCCGTACGCGTCGTGACCGCGCTCTCCCTTGCCGCTGGCGGCGCTGTCGCCGGAGCAGTGCTCACGACCGGCCGGCAAGCACCGGCGGCCCTCGCCGTCGCAGCCAGTGGCGTAGGCACTCCTCCCCCGGCGCTCCGCTACGGCGGGCCGGGTAAGGGTGGCGGCACGCCGGCCGAGCGCGCCTACCATGACATCCTCGACCACGGTCCGAACGCAAAGATCCTCACCGCCGCGCACCGCGGCCAGTGGCGCGAGGCCCCGGAGAACTCGCTGCTCGCAATTGCGGCTGCCTACGAGGACGGCGCCGAGATCGCCGAGATCGACGTACGGCTGACCAAGGACGGTGTACCCGTGCTCATGCACGACACCACGGTCGACCGCACGACGAACGGAACCGGCGCGGTCGCCGACCTCACTCTCGCCCAGGTCAAGGCGCTCCGCCTGAAGCAGGGCCTCGGCGGCGCTCAGGCGGCGGTCACCGGCGAGCAGGTCCCGACCCTCGCCGAGGCCATGGAGGTCGCGAAGACGCGTGGCCTCGTCAATCTCGACAAGGGCTGGCCGTTCCGCGAGGAGATCTGGAAGGTCCTCGTCGAGACCGGGACGGTCCGCAACGGGCTCTACAAGAGCGCCGCGCCGGTGGCAGAGGTCCAACGGTTCCTGGCCGGCCACGAGGGCGCGCTCTACCTGCACATGATCGGCGACGGCAATCTCACCGACGTCGCGGCGTTCGGCGGCGACCAGCCGGTCGGGTACGAGGTCAACTTCGACAGCCAGTACGACGTCGTGGCACGCAAGCCGTTCCTCGACCGGCTGGCGACGAACAGCAGGGTCTGGCTCAACTCGATGTGGAACGGTCTGGCGGACCGCTTCACCGACGAGGCCTCGCTGATCGATCCCCGTCGAGGCTGGGAGGGGCTGGTCACCAGCTTCGGCGCCACCGTCATCCAGACCGACGACGTCGAGAAGCTCGAGCGGTGGCTGCAGACCGGCGACGGCGACCCGGTGCCGCGGGGTAGCGTCCGGGTCCAGGCCGAGGACTTCCTCCCGGGCCAGGGCGTGGGCTACCACGACCTCGACGCCGGCAACCGCGGCGGGCTGCCGATGCGCCCCGGCGAGGACGTGGACATCAGTGACGCCGACGGCAACGTGCGGGTCTCGTGGTTGCGCGGCGGCGAGTGGCTGACCTACGACATCGAGGTGCCTCACAGCGGCAGATACGCCGTTTCGGCACGGGTGTCGTCGCCGTACTCCCCGGCCGGCACGTACACGCTGTCGTTCGACGGAGGCCCCGAGAGCGAGCGGGTGGCGGTCCTGAACACCACGAGCCACAACAAGGAGGTGCTCCAGCCCAGTGGCGTCGTTCAGGAGCTCGCGGCCGGTCACCACACCGTACGGGTGAGCCTGCCGGCCGACGCCTACCAGAACTGGAACCTCGACTACCTCCAGCTCGACCCGGTACGCCCCTGACACGGCGGGTGACGTGCCCCGCGCGGAGGGTTAGGGCGAAGGACTACCAGCCCGCCCCCGTGCGGCGTCGAACCCCGGCGTGCGGATGACGCTGACCGCCACGACGCCGAAGAAGAACCGCCAGGACACGCTCACGCGGCACGTCGCCGGCGCTGCCGGTGTCGCCAATCCGTCGGTGTCCGCGCGGTGCGCGCCACGTAGCGTCGTAGCAACCGACCGGATGCGTGGAAGGAGCCTCATGACTGAGCTCGCCGCACCGCAGCTCGTGGTGAACAGCCGGATGATCTATTTCGGCTGGGTTCCGGCCGACCCCGACGCGGTTGCCGCGTTGGTGCCGGAGGGCCTCGAGCCCGCCCCCAACCGGCAGGTCTTCATGAACCAGTACGTCGTCGACGACGCCGTGCAGACCTCGGGCTTCGGCGCCTACTCGCTGACGTATCTCGGTCCGGACCTGTCCGGGGTCGACGCCCCGGACGGGGTGACCCCCGGCCGCTGGTGGACGCACTACTTCAACTCCAGCCCGGCGGTCCGCGACTACGCCGCCGCGCGGGGCGTGCCGGCGAGCGCGGGGACCACCACGATCGAGGTGAAGGGGCACCGGCTGGTCGCCACCACGGAGGCGGACAGCATACCGGTGATCCGCACGACGGCGCGGGTCGGCCGCACCGGTGACGCAGTGAACCGTGGACAGCTCCGCTACCTCACTCAACTCGACGGCGCCCTGCTGAGCGGGAACTACCCCTTCGTGGCGGAGCCGGTCGACCCCTTCGAGATCGAGTCGGTGGAGTTCCTGGCACCCGACCACCCGGTCTACGCCCTGCGCCCCGCTGAGCCGCTCGAAATCGTCTGGGGCTTCTATTCACCGCGCGCGTCCTTCGCCTACCCAGGCGGTGAATCGGCGCTCGGCTGAGCGGGAGCGCGGCCGTGGGCGTCGGCTCGTGGCCGGTTGGTCCGAGCGACCGACGTTCACCGGATCGTCGAACGGAGCCAACGCCTGGTACGGAGGGGAGGTCCGCTACTGGCAACGGGGCAGGGTGACCCTCGATAGCCTGGTGGGAGCGCTCGGGCACGGCTTGCACGGCGGCGGAGACAACGGGCGGAGGAGGCATGACGGGAGGCGGGCCGCTTCTGAACGGCATCGGCCCGGACGGCGAGCGACGGAGCCGGCGCTACCTGGCTGCGGTGCTGCTGGGTGCGGCCGGGGGGATCGACTTTCTCACCGGGCTCGCCATCGTCCCGCTCGGGCCGTACGTCGACATCCCCAGTGCGGAGATGTTCTGCCTCGACATCACCAGTTGGGGCTGGGTCCGGCTCGTCGTCGGGGTGGCGACCGCCCTGGCCGGGCTGGCGGTGCTCGTCGACCGGCGCGCCACCACCGTCGCGGCGATCGTCACCGCAACGGTGGGCATCGGGCTCGGCATCCTGCTTCTGCCGTACCACCCGCTGGCGGTTTGGATGACGGCGACGCTCGCCGCCGTGGCCGTCTGGTTGCTCGCCGGGCAGCTCCGCGCAGCGAGCCGGATCCCCGCTTCGCGGGTCTGACCTGACTGTCAGCCTGGTTGCCGCAACGGACGGCAGAAGAGTTTCGTCGAGAAGGCCGGAGTGCCGGACGGCACGGTGGGTTCCCAGACCGGGTTGATGCGCAGCGCAAGGTTGGGTGCGTGCCAGGCCGCACCCAGCCGCTCCAGAAGGCCGTACTCCCGGCGCCGGACGTTGACATCCTCGCCCGCGAGAAAGTCGATCAACTGATCCTGGATGGCCGGGCGGCCGAGGAGCCCCCCGTGGAAGGACGGTGCCTCGACCGCCGGGATGCGGATGTACGGATCCGGTGGCGCCTCGGACGCGGTGACCGTCGGCAGGAAGGCGATCGCCCGGACCCCCGGGATAGGACACATCATGTGTAGGCGATAGAAGGGCCCGTCCTCATCCATCAGTGAGCGGATGAACGGCTCGTCCGGCGTGGTAGCGGCTGTTCTGCCGACCTGCGTGACAGCGAACATCCCCCGCAGCAGCCAGCCGGTGGCCAGACCCCAGCCCGTACTGGCGTCCGGGGGTGGATAGTACCCACGCCCGGCGCGGACCAGCGGGCTGAACATCGCCAGTGCCTGCACCCGCGGGTCCGGCCGATCGCCGAGGTAGCGCCGGGCCACCATCGCCCCCTCGCTTCGGCCGACCAGGGCGATGGGCCTGCCGGTCCGCCGATGCAGCGCGTCCACCTGCGCGGCGAGCAGTTCCGCGCTCGAGTTCAGCGACCGGTGGGTGTCATACCACCGGTACGGCAGCGGGCGGCCACTCGCGTCCAGGCCAGCGTATGAGAACCGCTCGACCGCCGGGTCCCCCAACGGGCGGCCGTCGTACGCGGAGTCGTGCCCGTCCAGCAGGATCACCGCGTAGCGCACCCTCTCGGGCAGCGGCCGGTGGAAGATCGGCGGGATGAAGGTGTTCCGTTCGTGGCGGGGCGAGGTGATCACCTGCGACACCAGCGGAGTGGCCAGCGCGAGCACCACGGCGATCGGCACCACCGGCACCCGCCGCCACCGTACCCGCGTCTGGAGCACGGCCGCCCGCACCGTCCGGTTCCACAGCAGGCCGTTGACCGCGCCCGCGACCGCGGCAACGAGCGGCGTCACCAGCGCGGGAACCTGCCACACCACGCCACCGGCCACCGAGATCACCACTAAGTCGAGCAGCGACCAGCCGACGAGCTCGGCCGAAGGCAGTCCCCGCCAGAGGCCCCGGCCCACGGCCATCCGCTGCAAGAAGGGAGCGAGGAGGATCATGGGACCCAGCGAGGCGAACAGGAACCAGGACAGCGACACCACCGATGCGGCGACCGCGTACGCGGCGAACGGTAGGACGAGGACCGCCGTGAACGCCGCGACTTCGAGGTTGCGCCGCACCAACGCCCGGAACGGCGGCCGCCGTACGCCTGCCGGCCAGGCCAGGCCGACCAGGGCTGCGGAGTAGAGCCCTCGCAGCACGATCGCGCCCAGCAGGAGGAGCCCGAACATCAACCAGGAGTTGTGGTAGACCAGCAGCCAGCGCATGTCGTGGTATGAGTCGTACGGCCAGACCGCGGAGCTCTGTGGTATCAGACCCTGCGCGTTGCGGAACGGGATCAGGACAAGAATGACGGCCTCGACCAGGGGCATCGTCGCGGCGAGCCCGAGCAGCGCCAGCAGCCGGCGGGTCGGTCGCACGGGTCCTCCTCCAGCACGCGAGCCTCTGCGCCGACTCTCCCTCTTTCCGGCTGGCAGATTGAGCCGTATGCCTGAAAATCAACCGCGCCCGCGGTCCGGCCAACATCGCCTCGCGGTCAGCCGCGGCGCGCTCAGGCGATGCGCCTCTCTCGGCCGGCCCGCACGCGCTGCGCCCACCACACGGAGAGTGGGTCAGGCCGGGGTGTGGTAGGCCAGCACGCCCCGGTTCACGGCGCCGATCGCCTGCCGGGCGGTGGACCTCAGCTCCGTCGAGGCGCCGCCGGAGTCGGCGAGCTGGCCGAGCAGGTCGACCACCTGCCGCGCCCACCGGACGAAGTCGCCGGCCGGCATCTCGCCGTCGATCTCGTGGCCGCTGCCGAGGACCTTCGCGAGCGCCTCGCCCCGCGCCCAGCGGTAGACCGGCCAGGCGAAGCCGAGGTCGGGCTCGCGGGTGACGGTGAGGCCGCGGGCCGCCTCGTCGGCCTCGATCTCGCTCCACAGCTTGAACGTCTCGTCGACCGCGTCGGCCACGGGGCCGCGCGGCAGCGACGCCCGCTCGTCGACGTCGCGGCGGGCCTCGAAGACCACCACGGAGACCGCCGCCGCCAGTTCGGCCGGGGAGAGCCCGTCCCACACCCCGCGCCGCAGGCACTCGGCGACCAGCAGGTCCGCCTCGGTCCAGATCCGGCCGAGCATCCGGCCGGCGTCGGTCACCGTGCCGTCGGGCGTCAGGTAGCCCCGGGCGGTGAGCAGGGCCACGATCCGGTCGAACGTGCGGGCCAGCGAGCCGGTCCGGCCGGCCACCCGCTGCCGCAGCTCCTCGGTGTCCTTCTCCAGGCGGCGGCGCCGCTCCGCCCAGCGGGCGTGCTCCTCGCGGTCGGGGCAGGCGTGGCAGGGATGGCGGCGCAGCTCGGTGCGGAGCTGACTGAGCCGGTGGTCCTCGCCGACCGCCTGCCGGGACCGGCCGCCCCGGCGGCCGCCGTGGCGGTCCAGCCCGGTGCCGCTGACCTCGGCTGCCAGGTCGCGCCGGGCCGCCGGGGAGCGGTGGTTGAAGTGCTTGGGCACGCGGATGCGCGCCAGCACCTCGGCGGGGGTGGTGAAGTCCCCGGGGCTGACCCGGCCCGCCCAGCGGTCCTGGGTGAGCACCAGCGGCCGGGGCTCGCCGAAGCCGCCGGTGGCCGGGTCGAGCACGACGGCCAGGCCGGCCCGCCGGCCCGACGGCACCCGGATCACGTCGCCGACCCGCAGCCGCTCCAGCGAGGCCACCGCGGCGGCCTTGCGCTGGCTCTGCCCCTGCCGGGCGATGGCCCGCTCCCGGTCGGCGATCGCCACCCGCAGCGCGAAGTACTCGTCGAAGTCGCCGTGGTGGCAGGCCGCCTCTGCGCCGTACGCCTCGATGGTCTCGGTGTTGCGCTGCACCTGGCGGGCCAGGCCGACCACCGAGCGGTCCGCCTGGAACTGGGCGAACGAGGACTCCAGCAGCGCGCGGGCCGGCTCGGCGCCGACCGTGCCGACCAGGTTGACCGCCATGTTGTACGACGGCCGGAAGCTGGAGCGCAGCGGGTACGTGCGGGTGGAGGCCAGCCCGGCCACGTGCCGGGGGTCGGTCTCCGGGGACCAGACGACGACGGCGTGCCCCTCGACGTCGATGCCGCGCCGGCCGGCGCGGCCGGTGAGCTGGGTGTACTCCCCCGGCGTCAGGTCGACGTGCGCCTCGCCGTTGTACTTGACCAGGCGTTCCAGCACGACGCAGCGGGCCGGCATGTTGATGCCCAGGGCGAGCGTCTCGGTGGCGAAGACCGCCTTCACCAGGCCCCGGACGAAGAGCTCCTCGACGACCTCCTTGAACACCGGCAGCATGCCGGCGTGGTGGGCGGCCAGGCCGCGCTCGAGGCCGTCGAGCCACTCCCAGTAGCCGAGGACGGTCAGGTCCTCGCCGGGGATGGCGGTGACCCGCGACTCGACGACGTGGCGGATCTCCGCCCGCTCCTCGGGCGAGGTGAGCCGCAGGCCCGCGGCGAGGCACTGCTGCACGGCGGCGGCGCAGCCGGCGCGGCTGAAGATGAACAGGATCGCCGGCAGCAGCCCTTCCCGGTCGAGCCGGTCGACGATGTCGGGGCGCATCGGGCCGCGCCAGCGGGGCCCGCGCCGGCCGCCGCCGGGGCCGGCGCTGCGGCCCTCGCCGAGTTCCAGCCGGCGCATCGTGTCGCGGGTGTAGCGCAGCAGCTCGGGGTGCACGTCGTGCTTGCGGGCGGCGTCGGCGTCGTGGAACAGGTCGAACATCCGCTTGCCGACCAGCATGTGCTGCCACAGCGGCACCGGGCGGTGCTCGCTGACCACCACGGCGGTCTCGCCGCGCACGGTGACCAGCCAGTCGGCGAACTCCTCGGCGTTGGACACGGTGGCCGACAGGGAGACCAGGGTGACCGAGGAGGGCAGGTGGATGATCACCTCTTCCCACACCCCGCCACGGAAGCGGTCGGCGAGGTAGTGCACCTCGTCCATCACCACGTACGCCAGGCCCTCGAGGGTGGCCGAGCCGGCGTAGAGCATGTTGCGCAGCACCTCGGTGGTCATCACCACCACCGGGGCGTCGCCGTTGATGGCGTTGTCGCCGGTGAGCAGCCCGACCTGCTCGGCGCCGTAGCGGTCGACCAGGTCGTGGTACTTCTGGTTCGACAGGGCCTTGATCGGGGTGGTGTAGAAGCACTTGCGCCGCCGGGGCGGGGCGACCTCGTCGCCGGTCGCGGGCGCCGCGGCGTCGCCGGGTGCCGTGGCGCGCGCCGGCGTGCCCCGCAGCGCCAGGTGCACGGCGAACTCGCCGACCACGGTCTTGCCGGCGCCGGTCGGGGCGCAGACCAGCACGCCGCTGCCCCGTTCCAGCGCCTGGCACGCCTCCCGCTGGAAGTCGTCGAGATCGAACCCCAGATCGAGGGCGAACTCGTCCAGCGCCGGGAACTGTGAGGCCTGCGCGGCCCGGCGGCGCGCCGCGGCGTACCGCTCGGCGGGGCTCGACATGCCTCCAAGATTAGTGCGTGCCGCCGACAGCCACCGGACAAGGCCGACCGGCAGGGGGGTCGGAGGCGGTCGGTAGGGTGCACGACGTGCCGGATCATGCCGAACCGCCCCACGTCTCGCACAGCGCCGACGACGCCGTCCGCCCCGGTCCGTCCCGCCGGCCGGTGGAGGCGGTCCTGCTCGACTTCCACGGCACCCTGGCCCAGGTGGAGGAGCCCCGGGAGTGGGTGCTCGCGGCCGCGGCCGCCTGCGGGGTGACCCTGGAGCGGATGCGGGCCACCGCGCTGGCCGACCGGCTGCTGACCGCCGGCCGGGCGGGCGGGCCGCTGCCGACCCGGGTGCCGCCCCGGCTGACCGAGCTCTGGGCCGACCGGGACCTCTACCCGCACGCCCACCGGGGCGCCTACACGGGGCTCGCCGAGACCGTGGACGCGGGTATCGAGGGCTTCGCCGACGCGCTCTACGAGCGGGTGCTCGTGCCCGAGGGCTGGGTGCCCTACCCGGACACCGCCCCGACCCTGGCCGCCCTGCGGGCCGGGGGCGTCCGGGTGGCCGTGGTCAGCAACATCGGCTTCGACATCCGGCCGCACTTCGAGGCGTGGGGGCTGGCCGGGCTGGTCGACGCGTTCGTGCTGTCGTACGAGGTGGGGCGCTGCAAGCCGGACCCGGGGATCTTCCTGCGCGCCTGCGGGATGCTCGGCGTCGACCCGGAGCGGACGCTGATGGTGGGCGACACCCCGGCCGACGCGGGGGCGGTCGCGGCCGGGTGCGCGGTGCTGGTGCTGCCGGCCGCCGAGGCGGGCCGGGCCAACGGGCTGGGCGCCGTGCTGGACCTGACCGGGGTCCAGAAGCAGAGCTAACGACACGTCGATAGCGCCGTTAACACCCGACGCTAACGCGAAGGCGTTATCGTCGCTGCCATGATCATTGAGGCGTCGCCCCGGGACCGGATCGTGCGGGCCGCCGCCGCGCTGCTCGCCGAGGGCGGCCGGGAGGCCGTCTCCACCCGCGCGGTCAGCCGGGCGGCGGGGGTGCAGGCGCCCACGATCTACCGTCAGTTCGGCGACATGCGCGGCCTGCTGGACGCGGCGGCCAGCTACGGGTTCGCCGCGTACCTGCACGCCCAGGCGGCCGGGGACCTCGCCGGCGACCCGGTCGACGACCTGCGCCGCGGCTGGGACCTGCACGTCGGCTTCGGCGTGGCCAACCCGGCGTTCCACGCCCTCATGTACGGCGACCCGCGCCCCGGCGCCACCCCGACCGCGACCCGGGTCGCGGCCGACATCCTGCGTCAGCTCGTGCACCGGGTGGCCGAGGCCGGCCGGCTGCGCACGGGCGTCGACGAGGCCACCGAGATGCTGCACGCCACCGGATGCGGGGTCACCCTCACCCTGATCCGGACCCCGCCGCCGCAGCGCGACCCGGCCCTGTCGACCCGCACCCGGGAGGCGGTGCTCGCCGCCCTGGTCACCGACTCGGCTGCCGCCCGGGCCACCTCCCGGACCGACCGTCCGATCCGGCACGCCGTGGCGCTGCGCGCCGCCCTCGACACGCTGGCCACCGACCTGACCGTCGCCGAACGCACCCTGCTCGCCGAGTGGCTCGACCGCATCACCCGCACGCCCTCCTAACCTCCCGCCCCACGCGTCGATCATGGACTTCTGGTGCCGGTTCTGCCCGGTTACACAACTTATGCGAGGCACCACAACTGCATGATCGACAGGTGCGGGGGCGGGAGAGGGCGGGCGGGGTGGGGTGGGTCAGCGGAGGAGGTGGAGGGCGGCGGGGGTGGCGGCGATGGTCAGCGGGAGGGACAGGGCGCGCTCGCCGTCGGCGTACGTGGTGATGCCCTCGGCGCTCAGCTCGACCGCGCGGGCGCGGTAGCTGCGCACCAGCGGGTGCGCCACGTGGGTGCCCCGGTAGATGCGCGGCTTCACCCGCATCAAGGTGCGGCGGTCGAACCGGCCGCCCACCACCACGTCGAGCAGGCCGTCGGTCGGGTCCGCGTCCGGGCAGATCCGCATGCCGCCGCCATAGCTGGCGCAGTTGCCCACCGCCACCAGCACGGCGTCCACCTCGTGCGCCACCCCGTCGAGCCGCAGCGTGTAGCGGCGCGGGCGCAGCCGGGCCAGTTCCACCAGGATCGCCAGGTCGTAGCGGCGCGGACCGCTCGGCCAGCGCATCCGGTTGGCGCGCTCGTTGACGATCGCGTCGAAGCCCGCCGCGAGAACCGCCCCGTACCACCGTCCCGTGCCGTCGGCCCCCGTCATCCGCGCCAGGTCCACCGGGCGGGTGCGGCCGTCGCGCAGGGCCGTCGCGATCACGTCGACGGCCGCGAGCGGGTCGGCCGGGAAGCCGGTGTCGGCGGCGAAGTCGTTGCCGGTGCCGGCGGGCACCGGACCGAACGGGACGCCCGTCCCGGCGACCGCCTGCACCGCGCGGTGCACGGTCCCGTCGCCGCCGACCGCGACCAGGGCCGACGCGCCGTCCCGCACCGCCGCGCGGCAGGCCGCCTCGGCCTCGTCGGCGGTGTGCGCGTGCAGCGGGCGTACCGGCCGGCCGGCGGCCGCGAGCCGGTGCAGGACCTGCGGCAGCAGCCCTCGGTGCCGACCCCGGCCTGCGGTCGGGTTGGCCAGCACGGCGACGGGCCCGTCGGGGGCGACGGAGGGGTGATCGTCTGCGGTCACGGCGAGCACCGTACCGCCACCGGCCCGGCTGGGCGCACCGCCCGGCCCCGCGGCCGGCGACCCGCCGGCGGAGCCCCGCCCACCCCGGGCGCACCTGACTTTTGTCACGGGCCGACCGTGCGGCACGCATTCGTCGTCATGACTGAACGCACTGGAACCGCTATGGCCCGAACGGACAGACTCATCTCCGTCAGCAGGACAAAGGCATCGACCGAACAGCGGAGGGAGTGGTCGGGGTGGACGAGCGCTACGACAGCTACTGCGCCGCCGACCGGCTCTTCTACGACTCCCTCGGCAGCGCGGTCGAGCAGCCCACCTTCGCGGCGGCGCAGCGGCCCGTCCCCGACGGCTGGCGCTCCGAGCCGCTCGACGACTGGCTGATCTACGCCCCCGAGGGCGGCACGCTGCCCCAGCAGGGCTGGAAGATCCACGTGTCGGCGACGCTGGACAACGCCGAGCGGGTGCTGGACGCCGTCTGGGACTACTGCGTCCCGCGTGGACTGTCCTTCAAGTTCCTCCGCGGCCCGCGCACCCTGCTGCTGCGCAACTCCAAGTACGCCTCCCGGGCGGCCAGCGGCAAGTTCGTCACCGTGTACCCCCGCGACGACGCGGAGCTGGAGCTGGTCTGCAAGGAGCTCGACGAGCTGCTCGCCGGCGAGCCCGGCCCGTACATCCTCAGCGACCTGCGCCACGGCGCCGGCCCGGTGCACGTACGCTACGGCGGCTTCGCCGCTCGCTACTGCCACTCCCCCGACGGCCAGGTGGTCCCGGCGATCGAGGACGACACGGGCACGCTGGTGCCCGACCGCCGCGACCCGGTGTTCCACGTGCCGTCCTGGGTGACGCTGCCCGACTTCCTCGGCCCACACCTGGCCGCCCGCAACGCCACCAGCACCGACGAGGTGCCGTACCGGATCGAGAAGGTCATCCACTTCTCCAACGGCGGCGGCCTCTACGTCGGCCGGGACGTGCGGACCGACACGCAGGTCGTGCTGAAGGAGGCCCGACCGTACGCCGGCCTCGACGCCGACGGCACCGACGCGGTGGCCCGCCTGGCCCGGGAGGCCGACGCGCTGCGCCGGCTGGCCGACCTGCCGCAGGTGCCCCGGGTGCACGACGAGTTCGCGCTCGGCGAGCACCGGTTCCTCGCGCTGGAGTTCATCGAGGGCCGCCCGCTCAACAAGGTCCTGGTCGACCGGTACCCACTGATCGACGCCGGCGCCACCGACGCCGACCGCGCCGACTACACCCGCTGGGCGCTGGACGTGCACCGGCAGGTCGAGCAGGTCGTCACGGCGATCCACGACCGCGGCCTGGTCTACGGCGACCTGCACCTGTTCAACGTCATGGTCCGCCCGGACGACCGGATCGCGCTTGTCGACTTCGAGGTCGCCGCGCCGATCGACGGCCACCGCCGGCCGGGACTGCGCAACCAGGGCTTCGCCGCACCCGGGGACCGCACGGGCCCCGCCGTCGACCGGTACGCCCTGGCCTGCCTGCGGCTGGCGCTGTTCCTGCCGCTGACCCAGCTGTTCCGCCTGGCGCCGGCCAAGGCCGCGCACCTCGCCGACGTGATCGCCGCCCAGTTCCCGGTGCCGAGGGACCTCCTCGACGCCGCCGTACGCGAGATCACCGGCCCCGCCCCGGCGGACGCCGCGCCGGCGCCCGACCTCACCGTCGACGTCGGACCGGCCCACCGCGACCGGCTCGCCCGGGCGATCCTCGCCAGCGCGACACCGGAGCGGGACGACCGGCTCTTCCCGGGCGACATCGAGCAGTTCCGCAGCGGCGGGCTCAACCTCGCCCACGGCGCGGCCGGCGTCCTGTACGCCCTGCACGTCAGCGGCGCCGGACGGTGGCCGGAACACGAGCAGTGGCTGGCCCGCCGGGCCACGGCGCCCGCCTCCGGCACCCGGTGCGGCTTCTACGACGGCCTGCACGGCGTCGCGTACGCCCTGGAGGCGCTCGGTCGCCGGCAGGACGCCCTCGACGTGCTCGACATCTGCCTGCGCCAGCCGCTGGACGGTCTCGACCACAGTCTCGCGCGCGGCCTGTCCGGGATCGCGCTCAACCTGGCCGAGCTGGCCGGGCGCACCGGCGAGACGGCCCTGCGCGACGCGGCCTGGCGGGCCACCGAGCGGGTGATCGACCAGCTCGCCGACGACCCGGGGCCGGACATCAGCGGCGGGCGCAACCCGTACGCCGGGCTGCTGCGCGGCCGGACCGGGCCGGCGCTGCTGCTGGTGCGGCTGCACGAGCTGACCGGCGAGCAGGCGCTGCTGGAGCACGCCGCCACGGCCCTGCGCCAGGACCTGCGCCGCTGCGTGGTACGCCCCGACGGCGCGCTGCAGGTCAACGAGGGCTGGCGCACCATGCCCTACCTCGGGCAGGGCAGCGTCGGGATCGGGCTGGTGCTCGACGAGTACCTGCGGCACCGCGCCGACGAGCGGTTCGCCGAGGCCAGCGCCGGCGTGCGCCGCGCCGCCCGGTCCCCGTTCTACGCCCAGGCGGGCCTCTTCGCCGGACGCGCCGGCATCGTGGCCTACCTCGCGGCGGACCCCGCCGACCCGCAGCGCTGCCGCGAACGCGACGAGCAGGTCGCCCGGCTGGCGTGGCACGCCCTGCCCTACGGCGACGGGACCGGCTTCCCGGGCGAGCAGCTGCTGCGGCTGTCCATGGACCTCGGCACCGGCACCGCCGGCGTGCTGCTGGCCCTGGCCACCGCGCGGCCCGACGACCCGGTGAGCCTGCCGTTCCTCGCGCCCCTGACGGGCGCCCCCGACTCCCTCGCCTCGGCGAGGGCGACCGACCTGACCGACCAGCACGGAAGGAGGTGACACGACATGGCGCTTCTGGACCTCCAGGGCCTCGAGATGGCCCCCGCCGACCGCACCGGCGGCGGCAGCCAGGCGAGCCTGCTGCTCTGCGGCGACAGCTCGCTGTCCGTCACGACCTGCAACTGAACCGAACGCCTTCACCGGCGACATGCAGGGCACGACCACCCGACCGACCAGCACAGAAGGAGATGATCGACATGGCGCTTCTCGACCTTCAGGGCATGGAGATGGCCCCCGCCGACCGCACCGGCGGCGGCAGCCAGGCGAGCCTGCTGCTCTGCGGCGACAGCTCGCTGTCCGTCACGACCTGCAACTGATCAGGTCATCACGCGAGGCCCTGGGCGGATGGACGTGTCCGCCCAGGGCCGCACGTCTTCTGCGGGAGGACCGATGCGGACGCCGACCGGCTCCGACCGGCTGCTGCGGCGGGTGGTCCGCGACGGCGGCGGCTGGACGGTCCTGCTCGGCGCGGTGGCGCTCACCGGCGCCGCCGCCGAACTCGCCCTGCCCGCCGCCCTCGGGCTCGCGGTCGACGCCGCCGTCGGCGGCGACGGGGGCGGGCGGTGGGCGGGCGCCCCCGGCGGGCGGGTGGCCGGCGTCATGGGCACCCACAACCGCACCCCCCGGGCCCGCCGGGTCGGGGCGGGCCCGG
>NZ_JBFABB010000067.1:0-37174 GCF_040640035.1 Micromonospora sp. NPDC023633
GCGCCGTCCCGGCGGCCGCGCCCGGGGCCGGCCCCGCCGTGCCGTACGACGACGAGCCGCCCGCGCAGGACGTCACGCCGGTCGAGGCCGCCCGGGTGGCCCGCCTCGACGCCGAGGTGCGGGTGGTCGACGGGCGGCCCCGCTACCACCTGGCCGACTGCGCCTACCTCGCGGGCCGGGAGCACGAGCCGCTGCCGGTCGCCGAGGCTGTCGACCTCGGCTTCACCCCGTGCGCCCGCTGCGCGCCCGACACCGCCCTGGCCGCCGACGCCGGTCGGATCTGAGCGGCGGGACAGGTTCCCTGATGGACGTCACGCTGACCGTCGCGGTCCGGGTGAAGCCCGGCTCCGCCCGGGCCCGCGTCGGCGGCCGCTTCGACGGGCCGCACGGGCCGGCCCTCGTGATCGCGGTGAACGCCCCGGCCGTGGACGGCCGGGCCACCGAGGCGGCCCGGCGAGCCCTGGCCGGCGCGCTGGGCGTACGGCCGGGCGTGGTGTCGTTGCGGGCCGGCGCGGCCAGCCGCGACAAGCTCTTCCTGGTCGAGGGCCCCGCCCCGGAGCTGGCGGAGGCACTGCGCCGGCTGCGCGACGGGGCCGCCGGGTGACCGACGCCGGGGCCGGGCGGCGGTGACGCCGGGGCTGGATCTCGCGCTCCTGCTCGGCGCGGGTGTCCTGCTGGTCGCGGTCGGCGCCGTCCGTCTCTCGACCCGGCTCGGCGTGCCGAGCCTCCTGGTCTACCTGGCCCTCGGGGTGGCGATCGGGGAGGCGGGGCTGGGCATCCGCTTCGACGACGTCGAGCTGACCCGGACCCTGGGCTTCTGCGCGCTCATCGTGATCATCGCCGAGGGCGGGCTGACCGCCCGGTGGAGCACCCTGCGGCCGGTGCTCGGGCTGGCCGCCCTGCTCTCCACGGTCGGCGTGGTGGTCAGCATCCTGGTCGTCGGCCTCGTCGTGCACCTGCTGCTGGGCCTGGACTGGCGACTGGCCCTGCTCTACGGCGCGGTGCTCTCCTCCACCGACGCGGCGGCGGTCTTCGCCACGCTGCGCCGGCTGCGGCTGCCGCCGCGCCTGGTGGCCACCCTGGAGGCGGAGTCGGGGATGAACGACGCCCCGGTCGTGCTGCTGGTGGTGCTGCTGTCCCGGGAGGCGATCACCCACCCCTGGTGGTACGAGGTCTCCCTGGTGAGCTACGAGCTGGGCGCCGGGGCGGCGGTCGGCTTCGCGGCCGGCGTGGGCGGGCGGTGGGCGCTGCGCCGGGCGGCGCTGCCGTCGGCGGGGCTCTACCCGATCGCGGCGGTCGGGCTGACGGTGTTCGCCTACGCGGCCGGCGCGGTGCTGCACGCCTCGGGTTTCCTCGCCGTCTACGTGGCGGGGGTGATCCTCGGCAACGCCCGGCTGCCGCACCGGCAGGCGATCCTCGGCTTCGCCGACGGCCTCGCGTGGCTGGCCCAGATCGGGCTCTTCGTGCTGCTCGGGCTGCTCGTCTCGCCGGGCCGGCTGGGCTCGGCGGTGCTGCCGGCCGTGGTCGCCGGGCTGGCGCTGGTGCTGCTGGCCCGGCCGCTGTCGGTGGCGGCGTCCGCGCTGCCGTTCCGGTTCGACCTGCGCGAGCAGGCGTTCCTGTCCTGGGCGGGGCTGCGCGGGGCGGTGCCGATCGTGCTCGCCACCATCCCGCTGTCGCAGCGGGTGCCCGGCGCCGACCGGCTCTTCGACTCGGTCTTCGTACTGGTGGTGATCTTCACGCTGCTGCAGACCGGGACGCTGGGTCCGGTGGCCCGCCGGCTGCGGGTGACCGCGCCGGCCGAGCCCACCGAGATCCGGGTGGAGACGGCGCCGCTGGAGCGGATGGGCGCGGACCTGCTCCAGCTGGAGGTGCCGTCCGGCTCGCGGCTGGCCGGGGTGCACGTCGACGAGTTGCGGCTGCCGCTGGGCGCCTCGGTGACGCTGGTGCTGCGCGACGGGGCGGGCGTCGTGCCCGGCCCGGACTTCCGGCTCAAGACCGGCGACAGCATGTTGATCGTGGCCACCGCCGGGGTGCGCGACGAGACGGAGCGGCGGCTGCGGGCGGTCAGTCGACGGGGCCGGCTGGCCCGCTGGTTTGGCGAGTACGGCCAGGGCCCGGACGCGTGATCTGCTAGCGTTCCTTTTGCCCCGGTTAGGGATGACTAGGGGCCGAACGTCGGTGCGTCGGTGCGGCACGTTGTCGTGCGCCTGTACGTTCCGTATTCTTGCGAACCTCCGGAGTGCGCGGCCCTGTCGCCGCGCGCCCCTTTTGTACCTGGGGGCGCCGATGCCGGCGGCCCCTGTCCAGGTGCCGCGGACCGCCGCGGTTCCGCGGCCGAGGGAGCGACGATGGCGAAGCCAGCCGACACCAGGACCGCCGGCCGGAAGCCGGTGGCGAAGGCCACCCGCAGCGCTGCGGAGACCGAGAAGATCCGGGCGGCCCTGGCGGCGCGGCGTGACGAGTTGCGCGCCGAGTACGATCGGACGCTGAGCGAGATCACCGAGCTGCAGCGCGACCGGCTGACCGACTCGGCCGGGGACGACCAGGCCGACACCGGGACCAAGACGTTCGAGCGTGAGCAGGAGATCTCTCTCGCCAACAGCATCCTGGAACGGATCACGCAGGTCGAGCGGGCGCTGGAGCGGCTCGACGAGGGTGGCTACGGCTGGTGCGAGCGGTGCGGCAACCCCATCCCGGTGGAGCGGCTCGCCGCCTTCCCGTCGGCCACCCTCTGCGTGACGTGCAAGCAGCTGGAGGAGCGGCGCTGAGGCCCGCTCCCCGGCGGCCATGGGAGGCGGCGCGCGAGCGTCGCCGCGAGCGTCGATGGGGAGCAGATGTCCGAAGCACCGCCCGCCGGGCCCGGCAGCGCTGAGCCGGGTACCGGCAGCGCCGAGCCGAGGGCCGGCACGCCCCTCCGCCGGGCCGTCGTCACCCTGTTCGGCATCGCGCTGACCGTGCTCGCCGCCGACGCGGCCACCAAGCACCTCGCCCTGGGGGCGCTGGAGGACCGGGAGCCGGTCCGGCTGCTCGGCGGTGCGGTCTACCTCAGCCTCACCCGCAACAGCGGCGCGGCGTGGAGCATCGGCGCCGACTACACCTGGGTCTTCCCGCTGATCACCCTCGGGGTGGTCGGTTGGATCGTCTGGATGGCGCTGCGCCTGCGCTCGCTGCCGTGGGGGATCTCGCTGGGCCTGGTGCTGGGCGGGGCGCTGGGCAACTTCGTCGACCGGGTCTTCCGCGCCCCGGGCTGGTTCGTGGGGCACGTGGTGGACATGGTCAGCGTCTTCGCACCGTACGGCCGGGTCTTTCCGGTGTTCAACCTGGCCGACAGCGCCCTGGTCTGCGGCGTGCTGCTCGCCCTCCTGCTGGAGCTGACCGGCCGGCAGCGCGACGGCAGCCGGATCGGTCACGGCGCGGCCACCGACGAGCCGGCGCGGGCCGACGCCGGACAGCGGGAGCGGGCATGACCGCCGCCTTCGCCGCCGCCGGCGGCGACCACCGTTCCCTGCCCGTTCCCGACGGCCTCGACGGCATGCGGCTCGACCAGGCCGTGTCGCGGCTGTTCGGGCTGTCCCGCACCGCCGCCGCGGCCCTGGTCGACGCCGGCGACGCGCTGGTCGACGGGGCCGCCCGGCCCAACTCCCACCGGGTGAAGGCTGGCTCGTGGCTGGAGGTGACCCTGCCCGCGCCCGTCGCCCCGCCGACCGTGGTGCCGCAGGCGGTGCCCGGGCTGCGGGTGGTGTACGCCGACGACGACATCGTGGTGGTGGACAAGCCGGTCGGCGTCGCGGCCCACCCGAGCCCCGGCTGGACCGGCCCGACGGTGATCGGCGCGCTGGCCGCCATCGGGCACCGCATCTCGACAAGCGGCGCCGCCGAGCGGCAGGGCGTGGTGCACCGGCTCGACGTGGGCACCACGGGCATCATGGTGGTGGCCAAGAGCGAGCAGGCCTACACCGCGTTGAAGCGGGCGTTCAAGTACCGCGAGGTGGAGAAGCGCTACCACGCGGTGGTGCAGGGGCACCTCGACCCGCTGCGGGGCACCATCGACGCCCCGATCGACCGGCACCCCACCCACGACTACCGCTGGGCGGTGGTCTCCGGCGGCAAGCCGAGCATCACCCACTACGACACGGTGGAGGCGTTCCCGGCCGCGAGCCTGGTGGACGTCCGGCTGGAGACCGGGCGGACCCACCAGATCCGGGTGCACTTCTCCACGCTGCGGCATCCGTGCGTGGGCGACCTCACCTACGGCGCGGACCCGACGCTGTCCGCCCGGCTGGGCCTGACCCGGCAGTGGCTGCACGCCCGGTCGTTGAGCTTCCTGCACCCCCGCACGGGGGACGAGGTGCGCTTCGTCAGCGACTACCCTGACGACCTGGACCGTGCGCTCGAGATCCTCCGCGACTGAGCGTCGTCCCGCCCGTGACGGTCCGACGAGGGGCACCCCCGCCCGCCGCCCGACGGGGGGCCGCGCCCCGGGACCGGCCCCCGGCGGCCGCCCGACGGGGGCCGGCTGTCGCCCCGTCGCCGATCCCGGCGGTGGGCGAAACGTCGGAACCCGCACCGGGCGTGACGGACGCGTCACGGGGGTCAGCCGGGCCGCCGCCCGGCGGGCCGCGTCCGCTGACCCTGTCGACCTCGGCAGACGCCGGCGGCGGCGGCACACCGGGGCCTGTGCCGCGACGGGAGGAAGAACCGAAGGTGCGTAGACGGGTGTGGTCCGAATAGGGTTTCGTTCGTAGCCTGTCAGACGGGCATCGATGGCGCTGGGAGGGCGAGCCGTGGAGGGCAGCGAGACCGGCTGGGGGCGGCCGGCCGAACCAGCACCGCGGTGGCGGGCGCTGCTCGACCGGGCCCGGCACGGCCGCACGGCCGAGCAGGCCGAGGCCGACCGGCACGCCGATCCGCCGCCCCTCCCACCGGAGCCGCTGCCCCGCCGCTCGTCGGGCAACGGCTACGCCGCGCGGGTGCCGGCCATCGGGCGGGCCCCCGAGCCGTACGTGCCGGAGCCCGGCCCACCGCCCTACGGCGCGGAGTACGGTCGCCCGGTCGACGCCGGTTACCGGGCCGAGGCCACCTACCGGGTGGAGCCGGCCTACCGGGTGGACCCGGCCGAGCCCGCCTACCGGGTGGAGCCGGAGTACCCGCCCGAGCCCGCCTACCGCGCCGCCCCGATCGAGCCCACCTACCGGTCGGATCCGGTCGAGCCGTCCTACCGGTCGGATCCGGTCGAGCCGTCCTACCGGGCCGATCCGATCGAGCCCACCTACCGGTCGGATCCGGTCGAGCCGTCCTACCGGGCCGATCAGGAATATCCGGCCGAGCCGGCGTACCGGGTGCCGGCCCAGCCCTCGCCGCCCCGCATCGAGTCCGAGCCGCGCCGCGGCACTGGGCCGGTCGAGTCGCGCTACGCGGTGCTGGACAACGGCTACCCGCACGAGCCGCCCCCGGTCGAGTCCCGCTACGCGGTGCTCGACAACGGCTACCGCTCCCGACGCGCCCACCAGGCGCCACCCCCGCCGGCCCCGCCCGTCGCGCCACCACCACCCGCCGCGGCGGTGGCCGCCGTGCCGCCACCCGCCGCGCCGGTGGCCGCCGAGCGGGGCTATCCGGCGCGCGTCGAGTGGCGCCCGCGCGGCGCGGAGAACGAGCTGGAGCGCGCCGTCGGGGTGCTCCGGCGTGACCTGGGCACCCCCCGGGTGCTCGCGTTCGCCAACCCGAAGGGCGGCGTGCACAAGACCACCGCCACCGTGCTGGCCGCGGCGACCGTGGGCAGCGTACGCGGGCGGGGCGTGCTCGCCTGGGACGACAACGAGCTGCGGGGCACGCTGGGGCTGCGCGCCGGCAGCGCCCGGCACGCCCGGACCATCCGGCACCTGGTCGGCGATCTCGCCCACGTCGAGATCAAGGAGGGGCCCGAGCTGCTGGAGCACCTGGACGACTACCTGCGGCACGCCTCCGACGGCTCGTACGACGTGCTGGCCGGCGAGGAGAGCCCGCGGTTCGCCCAGCGGCTCGACCAGTTCACCGTCCGGCGGGTGCTGGAGCTGCTGCGGCGCACCCACGACGTGGTCTGCGTGGACACCGGCAACAACGTGGAGAGCGCCAACTGGCGCACCGTCATGCAGGCGGCGGACCAGCTCGTGGTGACCACCGTGCCGCGTGAGGACGCCGCGTTCAGCGCCGACTGGATGCTCGACCTGCTGCACGAGGTGGGAATGGGGGAGCTGGCCGACAACGCGGTCACCCTGATCTCCTGCCCCACGCCGGGCCGCTCGCCGTTGCAGGGCGACCTGGAACGGCACTTCGCCACCCGCACCCGGGCCGTCGCCGTGGTGCCGTACGACCCGGCGCTGGAGACGGGCTCCTCGATCGAGTACCACCAGCTCCAGCAGGAGACCCGGCAGGCGTGGCTGAAGGCCGCCGCGGTGATGCTGGAGCCGTTCGCCCGGTGAGCGGGCGTGCCGCCACCGGCCACCCACGCCGCCCGCGGGCCTGAGAGGATCACCGGGTGAGTGCGGACACCCCCGAACCCGACCGGCCAGGCCGCCGGCCCGACGAGCCGGGGGCGCCGGCCGCCTGGCCGGAACCCGACCCGCCGGCCCGCGTCGGCCCCGCCGACCCGCACGCCGCCCGGGAGCCCGTTCCGCCGTACGACGCCACGACCAACGGCCCGCCGCACGGTGCCACGACCAACGGCCCGCCGCAGGGCGCCACGACCGGCGTCCCGCCGTACGGTGCGGCGGTGGAGTACGTACCCGGCGGGACCGGCCTGGAGTACGCCGTCGGCTACCCGCTCGCGCCGCCGGCGGAGCCGGACCTGCCGCGCGGGCGGGCGGTGCGGCTCGCCCTGCTGGCGGTGCTCGCGTCGGGCGTGCTCGGGGTGCCGCTCGGGCTGCTCTGGGCCGCGCTCGCGCCGGACACGCCGGTGCTCAAGGTCGCCGACGGGGCGATCTACGCCGAACCGCAGCCGGAGCAGCCGGTCGCCGCCGACGGCTGGTTCAGCCTGCTGGGGCTGGGCTTCGGGGTGCTCGCCGCGCTCGCGCTGTGGTTCCTGCTGCGCCGGGTACGGGGGCCGGTCGGCCTGCTCGCCGCCGTGTTCGGCGCCTTCGGCGCGGCGCTGGTCGCCTGGCAGGTCGGCCGGCGGGTGGGGCTGGCCGGCTACGAGCGACTGCTGGAGAGCGCGCCGGTCGGCCAGGCCTTCGACAAGCCGGCCGACCTGCGGGCCGGCGGGATCGAGTGGCTGCTCGGCGTGCTGCCGGTGCCGCACGGCAACCTGCTGCTGCCCGCGTTCGGCGCGGCCGTGACGTACACCCTGCTGGCCGGCTGGTCCCGCTGGCCCTCGCTGCGCCCGGAGCGCGAGCCCGGCGCACCCGGGCTCAGTTGGGAGTCGGCGGGGACGCCAGCTCCGCCAGCGGCACCGGAACCGCCCGCACCTGGCGCAGCAGCGCCGCCTCGCGGTTGAGCAGGCGCAGCTCGGCGCGGAGTCGGGCGGCGGTGTCGTCGATGGCGAGCAGCCGCTGCCGGTCGGCCACGGTCAGCACGGCCGTGGCGGCCACCAGGTGCGACAGCACCGTCGGGTCCTCCGGCAGCTGCTCGGAGAGCTGCTCCGGGTCGGCGCGGATGAGGCCCAGGTACTGCCGGAAGACCGAGATCACCCGGGCGGCGAGCAGGTCGGCGACCTCGTCGGGCCCGCCCGGCTCGGGCAGCCACTCCACGTCGGCGGTGAGGTAGGGCTCGGCGTCACGGTCGACGTCGGCGATGCGGAACCTGCGCTTGCCCACCGTGACGATGTCGAAGCCACCGTCGGGGCGCTCGGTGACCTGCCGCAGCTCGGCGGTGCAGCCCACCTCGTGCAGGGTGACGTCGCCGCCGCCGGGCAGCGGCCGGCCGTCCGGCCCGGTGGGGGCGACCTCCCAGCCGGCCCGGATGGCCACCACGCCGAACTCGCGCGGGGCCTCCTCGGGCAGCGCGACCAGGTGCCGGACCAGGGCGCGGTAGCGCTCCTCGAATATGTGCAGCGGTAGCACCAGACCGGGAAAGAGGACCGTTCCGAGCGGAAACACCGGCAGCCGCGCAGTCACGCGTCGAGCGTAGCCCGATCCCGGCGCGGCGGCGTGTCCCGGCTCACCGTCCCGGCGTACGGGCGGCGCCGGTCGCCGTCCGGGCGGGCCGCCTAGACTCGCAAGGGTGTTGAACCGGATCGACCTGCGCGGCGGCGTCCGTGACCCGCGCCGCCTGCTGCCCCGTGCCCAACTCGACGTCTCCGTGGCCGTCGAGCGGATCCGCCCCCTCGTGGAGGCGGTCCGGGAGCATGGTTACCCGGCGATCCGGGAGGCCAGTGAGCGGTTCGACGGGGTCTCGCCCGAGGTGCTGCGGGTGCCCGCCGAGGCGATCGCCGAGGCGGAGGGCGCCCTCGACCCCGAGGTGCGCGCCGCGCTGCTGGAGTCGATCACCCGGGCCCGGAAGGTGCACGCCGACCAGCGCCGCACCGACCACACCACCCAGGTGGTGCCGGGCGGCACGGTGACCGAGCGCTGGGTGCCGGTCGACCGGGTCGGCCTCTACGTCCCCGGCGGCCTGGCGATGTACCCGTCGACCGTGGTGATGAACGTGGTGCCGGCCCAGGCGGCCGGGGTGCGCTCGCTGGTCGTGGCGAGCCCGCCGCAGAAGGACAACGGCGGGCTGCCCGACCCCCGGGTACTCGCCGCCTGCGCCCTGCTCGGCGTCGACGAGGTCTACGCCGTCGGCGGCGCCCAGGCCGTGGCGATGCTCGCGTACGGCGCGGCGGTCGACGCCGAGGGCGCGGCCCACTGCGACCCGGTCGACATGATCACCGGCCCGGGCAACATCTGGGTCACCGCCGCCAAGCGGCTGCTGCGCGGCGTCGTCGGCATCGACGCCGAGGCCGGCCCGACCGAGATCGCGATCCTGGCCGACGACACCGCCGACCCGGCGCACGTCGCGGCCGACCTGGTCAGCCAGGCCGAGCACGACCCCCTCGCGGCCAGCGTGCTGGTGACCCCCTCGGTCGAGCTGGTCGAGGCCGTCGAGCGGGAGCTGGCCCGGCAGGTGCCGGCCACCAGGCACGCCGAGCGGGTCACCACCGCGCTCACCGGCGAGCAGAGCGGCGTCGTCCTGGTCGACGACCTCGACGCCGGGCTGCGGGTGGTCGACGCGTACGCGGCCGAGCACCTGGAGATCCAGACCCGGGACGCCCGCGAGTGGGCGCTGCGGGTGCGCAACGCCGGGGCGATCTTCGTCGGCGCCTGGTCGCCGGTGTCCCTCGGCGACTACTGCGCCGGCTCCAACCACGTGCTGCCCACCGGAGGCTGCGCCCGACACTCGTCCGGGCTGTCGGTGCAGTCCTTCCTGCGCGGCATCCACCTGGTCGACTACTCCGAGCAGGCGCTGCGCGAGGTGGCCCCGCACGTGGTCACCCTGGCCACCGTGGAGGACCTGCCGGCGCACGGCCGGGCGGTCCAGGTGCGCTTCCCGGGGGAGCTGGGGTGAGCGGGCGCAGCGGCAGGCTCGACCCTCGACGGCCCGGGGCCGTCACCGGACGGAGCGGGGTGGCGGCGTGAGCGGGCTCGACGACCTGCCGATCCGCGACGACCTGCGCGGGCTGTCGCCGTACGGGGCGCCGCAGCTCGACGTGCCCGTGCGGCTGAACACCAACGAGAACTCCTACCCGGTGCCCGAGCCGGTGGTGGACGCGATCGGCAAGGCCCTCGCGGCGGAGCTGCGCGACCTCAACCGCTACCCGGACCGCGACGCCGTGGCGCTGCGCGCCGACCTGGCCGGCTATCTCGGCCACGGGCTCACCGTCGACCACGTGTGGGCGGCGAACGGCTCCAACGAGATCCAGCAGCAGCTGCTCCAGGCGTTCGGCGGGCCGGGGCGCAGCGCGCTCGGCTTCACCCCCGCGTACTCGATGCACCCGCTGCTGGCGCTCGGCACCGGCACCCGGTGGGTGCCGGCCCGCCGCGGCGTCGACTACGGGCTGACCGCCGACGAGGCGGCCGCGCAGGTGCGCGAGCACGCCCCGGACGTGGTCTTCCTCTGCTCACCGAACAACCCCACCGGCACCGCCCTCGACCCGGCGGTGGTCGCCGCGGTGCTGGACGCCGCGCCGGGCATGGTGGTCGTCGACGAGGCGTACGCCGAGTTCGCCCGCCCCGGCACGGTCAGCGCGCTGGCGGTGCTGCCCGGGCATCCGCGGCTGGTGGTGACCCGGACGATGAGCAAGGCGTTCGGCTTCGCCGGTGGCCGGCTCGGCTACCTGGCCGCCGACCCGGCGGTGGTGGCGGCGGTGCAGCTGGTCCGGCTGCCGTACCACCTCTCGGCGCTCACCCAGGCCGCGGCCCGGGCGGCGCTGGCACACCGCGACGCCCTGCTCGGCACGGTGGCGGCGATCTCCGAGCAGCGTGACCGCATCGTGGCGCGGCTGCGCGACCGGGGGCTGCGGGTGGCCGACAGCGACGCCAACTTCGTGCTGTTCGAGGTCGGGGGCGACCAGGCCGCCGCCTGGCGCACCCTGCTCGACGCCGGCGTGCTGGTCCGCGACGTCGGCCTGCCGGGCTGGCTGCGGGTCACCGCCGGCACCCCCGCCGAGACCGACGCCTTCCTCGCCGCCATGGAGAAGATCTAGTGGGAGCGTGAGAAGTGAGCTTGCGAGCCCCGCAGTCGCGACCGAAAGGCAAGCAATGAGCCGGACCGCCCGGGTGGAGCGGATCACCAAGGAGACGAAGGTCCTCGTCGAGATCGACCTCGACGGCGCGGGCCGGGCCGAGATCGGCACCGGGGTCGGCTTCTACGACCACATGCTGCACCAGATCGCCCGGCACGGCGGCTTCGACCTGACCGTGCGCACCGTGGGCGACCTGGAGATCGACGCCCACCACACGATGGAGGACACCGCGCTCGCCCTGGGCGCCGCGTTCGACCAGGCGCTGGGGGACAAGGCCGGCATCCGGCGGTACGGCTCGGCCACCGTCCCGATGGACGAGGTCCTCGTCCGGGCCGCGGTCGACCTCTCCGGTCGCCCGTACGTGGTGCACGACGAGCCGGCGCTCGCGCCGTACATCGGGCCGGTCTACCCGACCAGCATGACCCGGCACATCTGGGAGTCCTTCGGCCAGGCGGCCCGGATCACCCTGCACGTGGACGTGCTGCGGGCGGCCCGCCCCGGCGGCCACCCGGACGCGCACCACGTGGTGGAGGCCCAGTTCAAGGCCGTCTCCCGCGCGCTGCGCGAGGCCACGGCGATCGACCCCCGCGCGGCGGGCGCCATCCCCAGCACGAAGGGGGCCCTGTGAGCGTGAGGAACGCAGCGCAGCGGAGTCCCGCAGTCGCGAACGGAAGGCGGATCTGATGGGCGGGGTGCTGCCGTCGTTGCTGCTGATCCTGGCCGGCGTGCTGGTCGGCGGGGCGTGGTCGCTGCACAGGCAGGGCGCCCCGCGCGGCGCGGTGGTCGTCACCGCGCTGCTCGCCGTCCTGGCCACGGCCGCCGGCGTGCTCTGGCTGCTGCCGGGGGAGGGCGCGTGAGCGGGCGGAGCGGGCAGCGGCGTCGCGGCGCCGCCGACCGGAGGGTGGTGACGGCATGAGCCGCGTGGTGGTGCTCGACTACGGGTCGGGCAACCTGCGCTCGGCCGAGCGGGCCCTGGCCCGCGCGGGCGCGGACGTGACGGTGACCGACGACCTGACCGCCGCCGCCGAGGCCGACGGCCTGGTGGTGCCGGGCGTGGGCGCGTTCGCCGCCTGCATGGCAGGGATCGAGGCCCTCGGCGCCGGCCCGGTGATCGCCGAGCGCGTCGAGGCCGGCCGCCCGGTGCTGGGCATCTGCGTGGGCATGCAGGTGCTCTTCGAGCACGGCGACGAGCACGGCGTGGTGACCAAGGGGCTCGGGCTGCTCCCCGGCGGGGTGACCAGGCTGGCCGCCGCCCGGCTGCCGCACATGGGCTGGAACACGGTCGCGGCGCCGGCGGGGTCGGTGCTCTTCGCCGGCCTGCCCGCCGACAGCCGGTTCTACTTCGTGCACTCGTACGGGGTCGGGGAGCCGGGCGCGCTGGCGGAGGTCGGCGCCACGGTCACCACCGCCCACCACGAGACGGACTTCGTGGCGGCCGTGGAGCGGGGTTCGCTCTGCGCCGCGCAGTTCCACCCGGAGAAGTCCGCCGACACCGGTGCCGCGCTGCTGCGCAACTGGCTCGCCACGCTCCCCACCGGTGACTGAGCGCCTGTCCGGCGGGGCGGGTCCGCTCCGGCCCGCCCCCGGCCGTCGGCGGGGCACGTCGTGAGCAAGGAGCGCGCCCGGCGCCGGGCGGCCCGGGAGGCCGAGGCAGCCCGGGAACGGGTCGTCCGCGAGCGGCGGGCGGCCCGACGGTCGCGGCGGCGGGCGCTGGTCCGCCGGATGACGCCGTCGCTGCGCCGGGGGCGGACGGGCCGGCTGCCCCGGCACAGCCGCGGCGAGCGGGCCGCCATCGTGCTGCTGACCCTGGTGGCGATGGTCCTGATCTGGTCGTTCGTCGACGATCTCGCGCTGCGGATCGCGCTGATCGTGCTGTTGCTGCTCGTACTGCCGGCGATCGTGGTGATCGCCCTGGACCGTCGCACCTGACTTCGAGGAGAAATACCGTGAGCCTCACCCTGTTGCCCGCCGTGGACGTCGCCGACGGCCAGGCCGTCCGACTCGTGCAGGGCGCCGCCGGCAGCGAGACGACGTACGGCGACCCGTTGGAGGCCGCGCTGGCCTGGCAGCGGGACGGCGCCGAGTGGATCCACCTGGTCGACCTCGACGCCGCGTTCGGCCGCGGTTCCAACGCGCACCTGCTGGCCGAGGTGGTGCGGCAGCTCGACGTGAAGGTGGAGCTGTCCGGCGGCATCCGCGACGACGAGTCGTTGCGGGCGGCGCTCGGCACCGGGGCCGCCCGGGTGAACATCGGCACCGCCGCGCTGGAGGATCCCGTCTGGTGCGACCGGGTGTGCGGGGAGTTCGGCGACCGGGTGGCGATCGGGCTGGACGTGCGGGGCCGTACCCTCTCGGCCCGGGGCTGGACGCGCGACGGCGGCGACCTCTTCGAGGTGTTGGAGCGGCTGGACAAGGCGGGCGCGGCGCGCTACGTCGTCACCGACATCACCAAGGACGGCACCATGCGCGGGCCGAACCTGGACCTGCTGCGCGAGGTCTGCGCCCGCACCGACGCCCCGGTGATCGCCTCCGGTGGGGTCTCCACCCTGGACGACCTGCGGGCGCTGGCCACCCTGGAGCCGATCGGGGTGGAGGGCGTGATCGCCGGCAAGGCGCTCTACGCGGGCGCCTTCACCGTGGCGCAGGCGCTGGAAACCCTGGCCGCGGTGTGACCGTCACGCGGCTCGGCTCGGGCGGCCCGTGGGAGTCGCTGTACGGCTACTGCCGGGTCGTCCGGGCCGGCGACCTGGCCTGGACGGCCGGCTGCACCTCCACCGTGGACGGCGTGGTCACCCACGTCGGCGACGCGGCGGCGCAGACCGCCCAGGCCCTGCGGATCGGGCTGGACGCGCTCGCCGAGGTGGGCGCGGAGCCCGGGGACGTGGTGCGGACCCGGATGTACGTCACCGACCGGACGTACGCCGACGAGGTGGGCCGGGCGCACAACGTGGTCTTCGGCGCGGTCCGCCCGGCGGCGACCATGGTGGTGGTGGCCGGCCTGCTCGACCCGGACCACCTGGTCGAGGTGGAGCTGGAGGCGTATCTCGGCGACCGCTGAGCCCGCGCGCGGCGGGTGGCGACGGTCACCGCGCGCCCCGATAGGTTGTGCACAATCTAATTGCGCGTTACGGTTCCCCGGTGACCGACGATCTGGTGCTGCGCCGGCAGGTGTGCTTCGCGCTCTACGCCGCGTCGCGCGCCCTCACCGACGTCTACCGGCCCGTGCTCGACGAGTTCGGCCTGACCTATCCGCAGTACCTCGTGCTGATGGTGCTCTGGGAGCGCGACGACGACGCCCCCACGGTCTCCGAACTCGGCGCCGCCCTGCGGCTGGACTCCGGCACGCTCTCCCCGCTGCTCAAGCGGCTGGAGGCGGCGGGGCTGGTCGTCCGGACCCGGTCGGCGCGCGACGAGCGGCGGGTGGAGGTGGGCCTGACCGGCGACGGGCGGGCCCTGCGCGACCGGATGGGCGAGGTGCCGCTGCGGGTCGCCCGCGCCACGGGCCTCACCGAGGCGGAGCTGGTCGCCCTGCGCGACACCCTCACCCGGGTCACCGAGACGATCCACCGACAGAAGGAGCAGTGACCACCATGCAGGTGCTCTACACCGCGTCCGCCCGGGCCACCGGGGACGGTCGGGACGGCCACGTCCGCACCTCCGACGGCACCGTCGACCTGGGGCTCGCCGTGCCGAAGGAGATGGGTGGCGCCGGCGGCGCCGCCAACCCCGAGCAGCTCTTCGCGGCCGGCTACGCCGCCTGCTTTCACTCGGCGCTGCGCCTGGTCGCCCGCAAGGCGAAGGCCGACGTCTCCGGCTCGGTCGTGGAGGCCGAGGTGGGCATCGGCGCCAACGGCGGCGGCGGCTTCGGGCTGACCGTCGCCCTGGTGGTCGACCTCCCGGCCGTCGCGCGCGCCGCCGCCGAGGACCTGGTCGCGCAGGCGCACCAGGTCTGCCCCTACTCGAACGCGACCCGCGGCAACGTCGACGTGGCGCTCACCGTTCGCGAGGCGCTGTGAGCGCCCGGAGCCGGGAGATCCACCTCGCCTCCCGCCCGGAGGGCTGGCCGACCGCCGAGAACTTCCGGCTGGTGGAGACCGAGGTGCCCACCCCGGGTCCGGGTCAGGTCCTGGTCCGCAACCGGTACGTGTCGGTCGACCCGTACATGCGGGGGCGGATGAACGACGTCAAGTCGTACGTGCCGCCGTTCGCGCTCGACGCGCCGCTGGACGGCGGGGCGGTCGGCGAGGTCGTGGCCAGCGAGGCCGAGGGCGTCCAGCCCGGCGACACCGTGCTGCACGGCCTCGGCTGGCGTGAGTACGCGCTGCTCGACGCGAAGGCCGTCCGGAAGGTCGATCCCGACCTCGCCCCGGTCACCGCCTATCTGAGCGTGCTCGGCATGACCGGGCTGACCGCGTACGCCGGGCTGCTGGAGGTCGCCGGGATGCAGCCGGGGGAGACCGTCTTCGTCTCCGCCGCCGCCGGCGCGGTGGGCAGCCTGGTCGGCCAGATCGCCAAGCTCAGGGGCGCGGCGCACGTGGTCGGCAGCGCGGGCTCGGCGGCGAAGGTCGAGCGGCTGCGGGCGCTCGGCTTCGACGCCGCGTTCGACTACCACGACGGCCCGGTGCGCGACTCGCTGAAGGCCGCCGCCCCCGGTGGCGTCGACGTCTACTTCGACAACGTCGGCGGCGACCACCTGGAGGCGGCGATCTCCGCGATGAAGGTGCACGGCCGGGCCGCGATCTGCGGCATGATCGCGCAGTACAACGACACCGAGCCCCCGGCCGCGCCGCGCAACCTGGCGCTGCTCATCGGCAAGCGGATCACCCTGCGCGGCTTCCTGGTCGGCGACCACGGCCACCTGCGCGACGAGTTCGTGCGCGAGATGGCCGGCTGGCTGCGCGACGGGAAGGTCTCGTACGACGAGACGGTCGTCGACGGCATCGAGAACGCCCCGGAGGCCTTCCTCGGCCTGCTGCGCGGCGAGAACCTGGGCAAGATGCTCGTCCGGGTCTGAGCGAGGGCGCCGCTGCCGGTGCCAGGGCCCCTAGACGCGGTGGCCGGCCTCACCGGCCGGTCACCGCCGGCGCCGGGAAGGATAGGCTCGCGGCATGACGGTGGCGGTGCGGGTCATCCCGTGTCTCGACGTGGACGCCGGTCGGGTGGTCAAGGGGGTCAACTTCCTCGACCTGCGCGACGCCGGCGACCCGGTGGAGCTGGCGGCGGCGTACGACCGGGCCGGCGCGGACGAGCTGACCTTCCTCGACGTCACCGCCTCCTCCAGCGACCGGGGCACCATGCTCGACGTGGTGCGCCGCACGGCGGAGTCGGTCTTCATCCCGCTCACCGTCGGCGGTGGCGTCCGGCAGGTCGCCGACGTCGACACCCTGCTGCGCGCCGGCGCGGACAAGGTCGGGGTGAACACCGCCGCGATCGCCCGTCCGGAGCTGATCGCCGAGATCGCCGACCGGTTCGGCCGGCAGGTGCTGGTGCTCTCGCTCGACGTGCGGCGCGCGCCCGGCGGCGGCACGCCCAGCGGTTTCGAGGTGACCACCCACGGCGGCCGGCGCGGCACCGGGCTGGACGCGGTCGAGTGGGCCCGCCGCGGCGCCGAGCTGGGCGCGGGGGAGATCCTGCTGAACTCGATGGACGCCGACGGCACCAAGGCCGGTTTCGACCTCGAACTCATCGGCGCGGTGCGCCGGGTGGTCGACGTGCCGGTGGTGGCCAGCGGCGGCGCGGGCCAGGTGGCGCACTTCCCGCCGGCGATCGGGGCCGGCGCGGACGCGGTGCTCGCCGCCAGCGTCTTCCACTTCGGCGAGCTGACCGTCGCCGAGGTCAAGGACGCGCTGCGCGGGGCCGGCCACCCGGTCCGCTGACCGCCCGGGTGATCCGCCCGCTGCGCCGGCGGCCGGTCAGTCCCGGCGGGACCGGTTCTCGGGGGAACGCCGGGGCGCCGGGATCGACCGCACCACGTACTCCTGGACGGCGGCGGCGTGGTCGGCCTCGTCCAGGTGCCACTCCGCGCTGACCGGGGCGTGCCGCCGGGCCAGTACGCCCTGCACGGTGTCGACCGTGGTGGCCAGCCCGGCGCTCGGCCGGGTGCGCCAGAGGCGCTCACCGTCGGCGGTGATCCGGAACCAGCCGTCGGTGACGCTGACCAGCCCGGCCCCGACGAGGCGACGGACCGCCGCCTCCACCTCGTGCCGTTCGGGGATCGCCTGGTTGAGGTGGTCGGCGGTGGAGAGCACGTCGGCGAGGCGGACGCCCTCGGGGCGGCGGCTGGACGCCGCGCGGCGGTGCCGTCCCGCACCGCTGGCGATCACCACCGAGACGAAGATCCAGGCATCGCTCCAGCGCCATCCGTTCTCCCCCATGCGAGGATTCTGCCGGGCGTCGCGTCCGAAGGGAACACCGGCGTTCGGCCCGCGTCCCGGACAGGGGTCGTCGCGGACGGGGCTCGGGGTGGTGCGGGGGCACCCCGGTCGATCGGGCGGGCACCGCGCGGGCCACGGCGGGCGGCGGGTGCGCGGGGCGCGCCAGGCGCCGGCCGCGTCAGGCCGCCGCCAGCGGCACCGCGCCGGCCGTGTCAGGCGGGCAGCGGCGTGGCCGGGCGGGTCAGGCGGTGGGCAGCGGCGTGGCCGGGCCCGGGGCGGGGTGCTGTGGCCCGGGGACGGTGAACAGCGGCAGGAAGACCTGGGTCAGCGGGCCGATGGCCAGCGCGTAGGCGACCGTGCCGACGCCCACCGTCCCGCCGAGCAGCCAGCCCAGCGCCAGCACCGTGATCTCGATGACGGTGCGGACGAGCCGGATCGAGCGGCCGGGCCGGCGGGCGACGTAGCCGGTCATCAGGCCGTCGCGGGGACCGGGCCCGAGACGGGCGCCGAGGTAGAGGCCCGTCGCCGCCCCGTTGGCCACGATGCCGGCGACCAGCATCCCGGCCCGTACGCCCAGCGAGCCGCCGGCCGGCAGCAGCGCGAGCGTCGCGTCCACCACCAGCCCGATCACCAGGACGTTGCTGACCGTGCCGAGGCCGGGGCGCTGACGCAGGGGTATCCAGAGCAGCAGCACCAGCGTGCCGACCGCGATGGTGACGGTGCCGAAGGAGAGCCCGGTCAGCTCGGACAGGCCCTGGTGGAACACGTCCCACGGGTCCAGGCCCAGCTCCGAGTTGATCATCAGGGCCATGCTCACGCCGTAGAGGACGAGGCCCGCGTAGAGCTGGGTGAGCCGCCGCGCGGGGCGATGCCGGAGATTGCCAATCGGTGTCACCCATGCCAGGCTAAAGGCCAATTGGCGCGACGTAAGAGCCAATCCTGGAGGAGTGGCCATGACGAGTCAGGTTCGGGGTGTCCAATTGGCCCGGCTCCTCGGTCAGTGGCATGCGCTTCCCGGCCGCCGGCGCAGCCCGGACTACGCCGCCCTGGCCGGCGCCGTCCGCGGGCTGCTCGCCGACGGCCGGCTGCCGCTGGGCGTGCGGCTGCCCGCCGAGCGGGAGTTGGCCGAGGCGCTGAAGATCAGCCGGACCACGGTCACGGCCGCGTACCGGGAGCTGCGGGAGAGCGGGCACCTCGCCAGCCGGCGGGGTGCCGGCAGCTGGACGATGCTGCCGGGCACCCACCGGGTGGCGAGCACCGGGCTCTGGACCCCGCTGGACGACCGGGACATGATCGATCTGGGGGTCGCCGCGCTCGCCGCGCCGCCGGAGCTGCTGCCGGCCGCCCGCGCGGCGGCCGAGGACCTGCCCCGCTACCTGGGCGGCGCCGGCTACCACCCGACCGGGATCATCGAGCTGCGCGAGGCGGTGTCCCGCGCCTACACCGACCGGGGCCTGCCCACCTCGCCCGACCAGATCATGGTCACCAACGGCACCCAGCACGCCCTGGACCTGGTGCTCCGCCTGGCCCTCGCCCCCGGCGGCAACGTGCTGGTCGAGTCGCCCAGCTATCCGAACGCGCTCGCCGCGCTGGCCGCCCGCCGGGCCCGGATCACCACCCACGGCCTGGCCGTCGAGGAGCCCGGCTGGGACGCCGACCTGCTGCTCGGCGGCCTCCGGCAGGCCCGGCCCAAGCTGGCGTACCTGATCCCGGACTTCCAGAACCCGACCGGGCACCTGATGCCGGCGGCACTGCGGGAGCGGGTGGTGGCCACGGCGCACGCCGTCGGCACCGACCTGGTCGTCGACGAGTCCTTCGTGGACCTGCCGCTGGACGGGACGGTGCTGCCCCCGCCGACCGCCAGCTTCGACCGGCACTCCCGGGTGGTGACCATCGGCGGGATGAGCAAGCCGTTCTGGGGCGGCCTGCGGATCGGCTGGGTCCGCGCCTCCGCCCCGCAGGTGCAGCGGCTCGCCGCCGCCCGGGTCGGCGTCGACATGGCCAGCCCGGTCCTGGACCAGCTGGTCGCGGTCCACCTGCTCACCGACGCGCCGGCCATCGTCGCCGCGCGCCGGGCCCAGCTGACCGCCCAGCGCGACGCGCTGCTGGCGGCGCTCGCGCAGCGCCTGCCCGAGTGGCGGGTCACCGTCCCGCACGGCGGGGTGACCCTCTGGGCCGAACTCGACGGGCCGATCTCCAGCGCGCTGGCCCGGGCCGCCGAGGAGGTCGGCGTACGCCTGGCGCCCGGCCCCCGGTTCGGCCTGGACGGCACGTTGGAGCGCTTCCTGCGGCTGCCGTTCACCCTGCCGGCCGCGGACCTGGTCGAGGCGGTCGGCCGCATCGCCGCCGTCCGGTACGACCTGGACCGGGGCGGTCGGTCGCAGTGGCGGGAACCGACGGTCATCGCCTGACGCCGGGACGCCGAACCGGCCGGGAGACCCTCCACCGCGGGCGGCTGCCAGACTGTGCGCCGTGGCAACTGGTGGTAGGAGGCGGCGCGCGCCGCACATGCGGGTAATGAGGGAAGGGTCCACCGTGACCCCGCTCGAACTCTTCTTCGATCTGGTCTTCGTCTACGCGCTCACCCAGGTGACCGCCCTGATGGCCGACGACCTGACCGCGCGTGGATTGCTGCGTGGCCTGCTGGTGTTGGTGCTGCTCTGGTGGTGCTGGTGCTGCTACGCGTGGCTCGGCAACACGGTCCGGGCCGACGAGGGCATCGTTCGGGTGGCTCTGTTCGCGGTCATGGCCGCCATGTTCGTGGTCGCGGTGACCATTCCGGAGGCCTTCGACGACCTGCCCGGCGGGCTCTCCGGGCCGGTCGTCTTCGCCACCTGCTACCTCGTCGTCCGGGTGCTGCACCTGGTGATCTACTGGCACGGCGCGCGCGGCGACGAGGGGCTGCGCCGGCAGTTGCGGCGGGCGGTGCTGCCCATGCTGGGCGGGGCGCTGCTGCTCTTCTCCGCCGCGTTGCTGCCGCAGCAGCTCGCCGACGACCCGGCCCGGGTCTCCACCATCCGTACGGCGATGTGGGTGCTCGCGCTGGCCGCGGACTACGGCGGGATCATGGCCATCGGCGCGGGCGGCTGGCGGATCTTCTCGGCGGCGCACTGGACCGAGCGGCACGGGCTGATCATCATCGTGGCGCTGGGGGAGTCCCTGGTCGCCATCGGCGTCGGCGTCACGCACCTGCCGATCTCCTGGCCGATCATCGTCGCCTCGGCGCTGGCCATCACCGTGACGGCCGCGTTGTGGTGGGCGTACTTCGACGTGGTGGCCATCGCGGCGGAGCAGGTGCTGCACCGGGCCGAGGGGGCGGCCCGCGCCGCGGTGGGCCGGGACTCGTACACCTATCTGCACCTGCCGATGGTGGTCGGCATCATCCTGCTCGCGCTCGGCTTCAAGAAGGTGCTGTCGTACGTGGGCGACGGCAGCGCGCACGACCTCACCGACCCGCTGCACGGCCCGGGTCTCTACGCCCTCTACGGCGGGGTGGTGCTCTACCTGCTCGGGCACCTGGGCTTCCGGCTGCGCACCATGGGCTCGGTCAACTGGCCACGGGCGGTGACGGTGTTGATCCTGGTCGCCCTGGTACCGCTGGCCGACCGGCTGCCGGCGCTGGCCGCGCTCGCGATGCTCGCCGTCGTCAGCGTCGGCATGGTGGCGGCCGAGGTGCGGCTCTTCGGCGAGGACCGGCGCGCCCTGCGGGACGCGTCGCTGACCGCGCACGGCACCGAGCCCGAGCCCGGCCACTGACCCCGCCGGGTCCGTCGACCTCGTCGCGCGGCCCGGTTAGCCCCCCCTGTGACCCGGGCGGCCGATGGCCGGGCGGCGCGGGACGTACCCGCCCGATCGGGCCTGTGCCCTGCCGGTCGGCTGGGAGACTGTGCAGGTGGAGGACGGCGGCAGGTGGTGCTGGAGGAACAGCTCGCCTCCGAGGTCGAGCAGACGCGGTGGCGGGGCCACCACCTCTGAGGCCGGCGCCGTCACCCGGGCGGCCGGCGACCCCGCGTCGGAACGCGGGGCCACCGGCGTCGCGCGCTCAGAGTTCGGCGAGCGACCCCGCGTACATCTTCTCGATCTCGCTGGCGAAGTTGCTCTCCACGCCGCGGCGCTTGATCTTGAGTGAGGGGGTGATCTCGCCGTTCTCGATGGTCAGGTCGCGCGGCAGGATGGCGACCTTCTTGATCGTCTCCCAGCGGTTGAGCTTGGCGTTGAGCTCGGCCACGTACCCCTCGACCATGGCCTTCGCCTCCGGCGAGGCGACGATCTCGGCGTAGTCGCGGCCCTCCAGCGGGGTGCCGGCGGCCCAGCCCTTGATCGCGTCCGGGTCCAGCGTGACCAGCATCGTGCAGTAGTTGCGGGCCTGGCCGATCACCACCGCCTGCGAGGTGTACGGGCAGGTGGCCTTGAACATCCCCTCGATGTGCGAGGGCGCGATGTACTTGCCACCCGAGGTCTTGACCAGGTCCTTCTTCCGGTCGGTGATCTTCAGGTAACCGTCGGCGTCCAGCGTGCCGATGTCGCCGGTGCGGAAGAACCCGTCCTCGGTGAACGCGGCTGCGGTCTCCTCGGGCAGGTTGTGGTAGCCGCGCATCACCGGCCGGCCGCGCACCAGGATCTCGCCGTCGGTGTCGATCCGGCACTCCAGGTCGCCCATCGCCTTGCCGACGGTGCCGATCCGCAGCCCGTCCGGCGGGTTGACGAAGTTGCCGGCGCTGGTCTCGGTGAGGCCGTAGCCCTCGGAGATCGGCAGGTTCGCCGCGGCGAAGAAGGTGGCGATCTCCGGGCTGAGCGGGGCGGCGCCGGAGACGAGCACCCGGATCCGGCCGCCGAGGCGGGCCTGGAGCTTGCTGAACACCAGCTTCTCGGCCACCGTGTACTTCAGCCTGAGCCCCGTCGGGACGGGCCTGCCGGCCTGCTCCAGGGCGACCTTCTCCTTGCCGACCCGCACGCCCCAGGCGAAGATCTTCGCCTTCGCACCGCCGGCGTCCCGCGCGGTCGTCACCGCCTTGTTGTAGACCTTCTCGAACACCCGGGGCGCGCCGCACATCAGCGTCGGCCGGATCACGGAGAGCAGCTCGACCAGCTTGTCCACCCGGCCGTCGACGTACGTCGGCAGGCCCACGTGGATCGCCCCGCAGAGCAGGGTCTTGCCGAACGAGTGCGACAGCGGAAGCCAGAGGTACTGCAGGTCGTTCTCGCGCAGCAGCCCCAGCTCGGCCTGCGCCACGCCCTCCCAGCACCAGCCGCCGTGCAGCAGCTCGACGCCCTTGGGGCGCCCCGTGGTGCCGGAGGTGTAGATCAGCGTGGCCAGGTGTTCGGGGCCGATCCCGGCGACCAGCATCTCGATCAGGTCGGGCTCGGCGGCCAGCGCGCGGGCGCCCTGCTCCTCCAGCTCGGCGAGGGTGAGCTGGGGGACGGCGGCGGCCGGGTCGGCGGCGCCGTCGAAGAGCACGACGTGGGTCAGCGCGGGCAGGTCCGCGCCGGCGATCTTGGCGGCCTGGGCCGGGTTCTCGGCGAACAGCACCCGGGAGCCGGAGTCGGCGATGATGTAGGTCGCGTCGTCGGGCTCCGTGGTGGGGTAGACGGTGGTGGTCGCGCCACCGGCACACATGATGCCGAGGTCGGCGAGCACCCAGTCGAGCCGGGTGTTCGCCAGGATCGCGACCGGATCCTCCAGGCCGACACCGAGCCCGTGCAGCCCGGCGGCGACCGCCTTGGCGCGACGGGCCATCTGCTCCCAGCTCAGCCAGACCGGCCCCGAGTCGT
The DNA here is from genome assembly GCF_040640035.1 of Micromonospora sp. NPDC023633. Lineage (NCBI taxonomy): Bacteria > Bacillati > Actinomycetota > Actinomycetes > Micromonosporales > Micromonosporaceae > Micromonospora > Micromonospora sp. NPDC023633. The sequence goes on from NZ_JBFABB010000067.1 coordinate 22,840, forward strand.
CGGGGGCCGGGTGGGCGAAGGCGTCGCGGTCGGGGGACGCCGCCACGCGCTTGAGGAACATGTCGGGGATGGAACGGTACGGTACATCGAGAGCCATCGCTGTAGCCGCCTTCAGGGGTGGAGACGTGACCGTGGTCACGTCGGTGTTCGTTACCGAAGGGTATTGCCTGCGCCCGGGCATCGGCTAGCCCTGTCGATCACGGCTGGGCCACGTCTCGGAGGATGGACCGTCCGGCTCAGGCGTACCGGGCCGCCCGCATCGACCAGTCGTAGGTGGCCCGGATCCAGTTGCGCCGCGCGGTGAGGGCCGCCCGCAGGCCGTCGTCGCCCGTGGCGAGCAGCGCCGCCTCCGTCGCCAGGTAGGCCGAGAGGGCCTCGTTGAACCGGTCGGCCGCCGCCCGCAGGGCCGACGACTCGTCGCCGTCCGCCCGCCCGGCGGCGATCACCACGACCAGGTTGTGCACGTCCGGCCGGCCGAGGTGCTCCTTGCCGTACGAGAAGACGTCGTTGCACCAGCAGACCAGGTCGGCGGCGAGCAGGTCGAGGGCGACCAGCGACGGCTCGGTGCGGTGCGCCGCGCCCGGCGGCGCCCCGGTGGCCAGTTCGGTGAGGGTGAAGCTGGGGTGGACCCCACCGGTGTGCCGGCGCATCTGGACGTACTCGGCCAGTCCCGGTACCCGCCCGTGCTCCCGGTTCGCCGCCTCCCAGAGCAGCGCCAGCAGGTACTCCCGCACCTCGCCGACGAAGCGCAGCAGCGCCACGGGCCCGCCGGCGGCGCGGGCCCGCCGGCACAGGTCGCCCAGCGCCGCGCCGAGCGGCCCGGCCGCGGTGGCCGGTCCGTCGGCCCGCCCCTCCCGCCCGTCGAGCACGTCCAGCAGGGCGGCGACGGTCGGCGCCAGCCGGGTGGGGGAGTCGCCGAGGCCGTCCTCGTCGCAGGCGTCGTCCACCACGAACAGCCAGGAGATCAGGTCGGCGAGCAGCCGCAGGCCGTCGACCGGGCCCTCCGGGCACGCCCGCCCCGCCAGTCCGGCGGCGTCGGCCCGGCGTAGCCGGTGCAGCCGGTGCCCGTTACTGATCAGCCCCTGGTCGAGCGCCCACTCGGTGCTCTCCTGCGCCACCCGTCCGGTGGCGTCGTGCTGGCGCGAGGGAAAGGGGGGTTCCCGTAGCGCCGAGACCGCAAAGGTCCGCATGGTGCCCCCTGTCGCTCCGCCCCCCGACGGGACGGCCGGGACAGCGTACGGCAGCAGGGATCGGCCGGGATCGTTGGGGAGACGCCTTCTCAGGTCGGACGGTGGCTGCTTATGCACACGGCGTTACATGCCCAGGTCGGTGCCGCGGAGCCGCTCGGCGGCTGCCGCCGGCCCGTCGATCTGCACCCGGGACACCCGCTGCCGGCCGCTGAGGAACAGGGCCAGCTCGCCCGGCGCGCCCACCACCCGCACGGGTTCGCCGCCCCGGCCGACGGAGCGCTCGCCGTAGCCGGGCGCCTGGACGAAGACGTCGGCCGGGAACCGGCGCAGCGCCAGCCGGGCCAGCCCGGCGCACCGCTTCCAGAGCGCCGCGTTCAGCCCCGCCGCCAGGTCGCGCGGGAGCCAGCCCGGGCGGGCACGGCGCACGTCCTCGTGGTGGATGAAGAACTCCAGCGTGTTGGCCAGCTCGTCGGTGACCGGGTTGCTGACGGGACTCCACACCGGCGGCCGGCGCACCTCGTCGAGCAGGCGCGGCCAGGGGCGCGCGGCGACGCGCAGGCGCACCCGCTCGGAGTAGCCGCGCAGCGGCGGGAGCAGGATGCCGCCGGCGGCGTCGGGCCGGCGTTCCCGGAGCACCAGGTGGGCGGCGAGGTCGCGGGTGGTCCATCCCTCGTTGACCGTCGGGGCGTCCGGTCCCAGCGTCTGCATCAGGTCGGCGAGCGCCTCGCGCTCCGATCGGGCGTACCGCGGCATGGCACCGATCGTAGGCGCGTGGGGGGCACCCGGCGCGCCGAGTCGGCCGGGGCGGCCGTGACGGTGGACATAGCGGACCGGGGCGGCGGAGCTGGCCCCGACCGGTAAGGATGAGGAAGATAATTGCGGCTTACGGCAGGGGAGAGCGTGGCGAGCAGGACGAGTCGGGACGTGCTGGTTCGGGGGCTGGCCGTCCTCGGGCGGGCGATCCGGGAGGAGCCGCGCATCTTCGCGGTCGCGGTGACCGGCAGCGTGCTCTTCGGCGCCATGACGGTGGCCAGCGCCTACGTGGTGGGCGCCGTGGTCGGCGACGTGGTGGTGCCGGCGATCGAGCGCGGCGCGGTCGGGGTCGGTGGGCTCGCCCTGGCGGCCGTCGCGCTGTTCGGCATCAGCGTGCTGCGGGTGGCCGGCATCTTCGGCCGCCGGCTCGGCGCGGGCTACATGCAGTACCGCCTCCAGGCCGCCTACCGGCGCCGGGTCACCCGCCGCTACCTGGAGCTGCCGCTGTCCTGGCACCACCGCAACGCCACCGGCACGCTGCTGTCCAACGCCAACTCCGACGTCGAGGCCGCCTGGTACCCGATCGCCCCGCTGCCGTTCGCGGTCGGCACCCTGGTGATGCTGGTCGGCGCGGTGGCGTCGCTCTTCGTCACCGACTGGGCGCTGGCCCTGGTCGGCCTCGCGGTCTTCCCGGCGCTCTTCGCCCTCAACGTCGCCTACTCCCGCCGGATGGCCCCCCGGCAGGCCCGGGCCCAGCGGCTGCGCGCCGAGGTCAGCGGCATCGCGCACGAGAGCTTCGACGGCGCCCTGGTGGTCAAGACGATGGGTCGGGAGGCGCAGGAGACCGACCGGTTCGCCGCCCGCGCGGGCGAGCTGCGCGACTCGCTGGTGGCGGTCGGTCGGCTGCGCGGCGTCTTCGACCCGCTGCTGGAGACCCTGCCCAGCCTCGGCACCCTCGCCGTGCTGGTGGTCGGCGCGGTCCGGCTGCGGCAGGGCGAGATCACCGTCGCCGAGCTGATCAGCGTCGCCTTCCTCTTCACGGTGCTGGCGTTCCCCGTCCGGGCCATCGGCTGGGTGCTGGCCGAGCTGCCGCGCAGCGTCGCCGGCTGGGACCGGGTCAGCCGGGTGCTCGACGCCACCGGCGAGATGTCGTACGGCGACACGACGCTCGACGTGACGCAGCCCCGCCCGGCCACCCTCACGTTCTCCGGCGTCCGCTTCGGCTACGAGCCGGCCGAGGCGCACCTGCCCGGCATGGAGGTGTTGGGCGAGGTCTCCTTCACCGTGCCCGCCGGGAAGACCGTCGCCCTGGTCGGGCCGACCGGCGCCGGCAAGTCGACGATCGCCGCGCTGGCGGTGCGGCTGGTCGACCCCAGGGCCGGCACGGTGTGCCTGGACGGGGTGGACGTCCGCCGGCTCACCGCCGCGTCGCTGGCGGGCAACGCCGCGTTGGTCGCCCAGGTGCCGTTCGTCTTCGACGACACGGTGCGGGCCAACGTCAGCCTGGACCGGCCGGGCATCGGCGACGACGACGTCTGGGCCGCGCTGCGGCTGGCCGAGGCGGACGGCTTCGTCGCGGCCCTGCCCGACGGTCTCGACACGAAGGTCGGCGAGCGGGGCACCTCGCTCTCGGGCGGCCAGCGGCAGCGGCTCACCCTGGCCCGCGCGCTCGCGGGCCGGCCACGCCTGCTGGTCCTCGACGACGCGACCAGCGCCGTCGACCCCCGGGTGGAGGCGGCCATCCTGGCCGGGCTGCGTTCCTCGGCGGGGGAGGCCGGCGAGCCGGCCGCGTCGATCCTTGTGGTCGCCTACCGGCAGGCCACCATCGCGCTGGCCGACGAGGTGGTCTACCTGGAACAGGGCCGGGTGCTCGCCCGCGGCCCGCACGCCGAGCTGCTGGCCACGGTGCCGGGCTACGCCGACCTGGTCACCGCCTACGAGCAGGCCGAGGTCGACCACGCCAAGGACGAGACGTACGACGAGGTCGCCCCGCTGACGTCGGGCCTGGAGATCGAGGTGGACCGGTGAGCGCGAGGAGTGCAGCGGAGCGGAGCCCCGCAGTCGCGAACGAAAGGCGGGCCCGGTGACCACTACCACGGACACGGCAAGGAAGACCGGGGCGGCCGAGACGCCTGGGGACGCCGAGACGCCCGAGACCCCCGAGACGACCTGGCAGACGCTGCGCCGCGGTCTGGCGCTCTCCCCGGAGCTGCGGGTCGGCCTCGCCGGCACGCTCGGCCTGGCCCTGGTCTACATGGTCGGCCGGGCGGCGGTCCCCGTGGCGGTGCAACAGGGCATCGACAACGGCATCGTCGGCGGCCTGGACCTGGGCGTGGTCTGGACGGTGGTCGCCGCGACCGCCGGGGTGCTGGTGGTGACCACGCTCTGCGGCTACCTGATGATGCGCCGGCTCTTCACGGTCAGCGAGACCGCGCTGGCCAACGTGCGGATCCGGGCGTTCCGGCACGTGCACGACCTGTCCATGCTGCACCAGCAGTCGGAGCGGCGTGGTTCGCTGGTCTCCCGGGTGACCAGCGACGTCGACCAGATCACCCAGTTCCTCCAGTGGGGCGGCGTGATCCTGGTGATCAACCTCGGTCAGCTGGCGGTCACCACGCTTGTCATGTTCGCGTACTCCTGGCAGCTCACCCTGGTGGTCTTCGCCGCCTTCCTGCCCGCCGTGTTCGTGATCCGGCTGCTCCAGCGTCGCCTCGCCGGGGCCTACGGGGTGGTCCGGCAGCGCACGGGGACGCTGCTCGGCGCGATCGGGGAGAGCGTGGTCGGCGCGCCGGTGATCCGGGCCTACGGGATCGCCGGCCGGACGGCCCGCCGGCTCGACGAGGCGATCGACGGCCAGCGGCGGGCGCAGCAGCGGGCGATCAGGATCAGCATCATGGGTAGCTCGGTCGGGGAGCTGGCGGCCGGCCTGGCGCTGGCCGGCGTGGTGGTGCTCGGGGTGAACCTCGGCGCCGACCGCACCCTGAGCGTCGGCGAGGTGACCGCCTTCCTCTTCCTGGTCACGCTCTTCATCCAGCCGGTGCAGATCGCCACCGAGGTGCTCAACGAGGCGCAGAACGCCATCGCGGGCTGGCGCCGGGTGCTGGACGTGCTGGACGTCGAACCCGACGTCGCCGACCCGGGCGAGCAGGGGCGCGAGCTGCCGTCCGGCCCGCTGGACATCCGCTTCGCGGGGGTGCGCTTCGCGTACCCCGGGGGTCCGCCCGTGCTGCACGACGTCAGCCTGGAGATTCCGGCGAAGAGCCGGGTGGCGGTGGTCGGCGAGACCGGCAGCGGCAAGACCACCTTCGCCAAGCTGCTCACCCGGCTGATGGACCCGACCGCCGGCCAGGTGCTGCTCTCCGGCGTGCCGCTGGAGCGGGTCCGATTCGCCTCGCTGCGGTCGCGGGTGGTGATGGTGCCGCAGGACGGCTTCCTCTTCGACGCCACGGTGGCGGAGAACGTCCGCTTCGCCCGCCCGGAGCTGACCGACGAGCAGCTCGCGGCGGCCTTCACCGAGCTGGGGCTGGCGGACTGGCTGGACGGGCTCCCGTCGGGCCTGCACACCCCGGTGGGGGAGCGCGGCGAGGCGCTGAGCGTGGGGGAGCGGCAGCTGGTCGCGCTGGCCCGCGCGTACGTGGCCGACCCGGACCTGCTGGTGCTGGACGAGGCGACCAGCGCGGTCGACCCGGCCACGGAGGTGCGGCTGCAACGCACCCTGGACGCGGTGACCCGGGGGCGTACCACCCTCGCGATCGCGCACCGGCTCTCCACGGCGCAGGCCGCCGACGAGGTGATCGTGGTGGACCGGGGGCGGATCGTGCAGCGCGGCCCGCACGACGAGCTGGTCCGCGACCCGGAGTCGGTCTACGGCCTGCTCTACGCCTCCTGGCTGGAGCAGACGCGCTGAGCGGACCCGACGCACCGGCGGCGCGCGGCCCGGCCGGGCGCCGGGCCGCGCGCGGCGGTCAGCGGGAGTAGAACTCCACCACCAGCTGCTCGTCGCAGATCACCGGCACCTCGTGCCGGGCGGGCTCGCGCAGCAACGTGGTCCGCAGCTCGGCCAGCTCCACCGACAGGTACGGCTGGCCGGGGCCCTCGGTGGCGTTGGCGCCGGCGGCGGCGAGCTGGAACGGCACGGACGTGCGGCTGCGTTCGCGGACGGCCACCACCTGTCCCGGGCGCAGCCGGTACGACGGCCGGTCGACCTTCCGCCCGTCGACGGTGAAGTGGCCGTGCGCAACCAGCTGCCGGGCCTGGTAGATGCTGCGGGCCAGGCCGGCCCGGTGCACCACCGCGTCGAGCCGTCGCTCCAGGAGCACGACCAGGCTCTCGCCGGTCTTGCCCGCGCTGCGGGCGGCCTCGTCGAAGACGCGCCGCAGCTGGGTCTCGCTGACGTTGTACTGGTGGCGCAGGCGCTGCTTCTCGAGCAGGCGCACCTGGTAGTCCGAGGTCTTGCGGCGCTGCCGGCCGTGCACGCCGGGCGGGAAGGGGCGCCGCTCGACGTACCGCACGCACTTGCGGGTCAGCGGGATGCCGAGGGCGCGGGAGAGCCGGGCCTTGGGCCTGGGGTGGTTCACGCTGGACGTCTCCGATCCGGTGCTCTAGTCTCCGAGTTAGGTAAGGCTAACCTACGAAGGAGTCGTCCATGCGGCCCAGCCCGGCGGAGATCGTCCGCACCCTCGTCGCCGGGCGGCTGCCCGGCATCGCCCACGTCGCGCACCGGCCCGGCCCGCACCAGGTCCGGCACGTGACCGATCCGGACGGACGGGTGCTGCTGCTGGTGCCGGTGGTCAGCGACCTCGCCGCCGCGCTGCGCCCCGCCGACGGCGAATCCGAGGTGGCGCTGGTGCTGGACGTGCTGGACCTGCCGCCCGCCGCCGGCGCGCCGAGCCTCGGCCGGGCCTGGGTCTCCGGCTGGACGGCCCGGCTGGACGGGGAGGAGGAGCGCCGGGCCGCGCTGGACTTCGCGGCCGTGGAGCCGGCCGGTGACCTGCTCGACGTCGGCACCCGGTTCCGGCTGCACCGCTTCGAGGTGGTCGAGGCCCGGTGGGAACGCGGCGACACCGTCCGCCGCATCGACCCGGAGGCGTACGCCGAGGCGGAGCCCGACCCGCTGCACGCGGTCGAGGCCGAACTCCTGGCCGACCTCGCCGACCACCACGCCACCGAGGTGGCCGGGTACCTGCGCCGCCAGCTCGGCCTCGCCGACGGCGCACCCGACACCGCGCCCCGGGTGGTCCGGATCGACCGGTACGGCCTGCTGGTCACCCACGGGCGACCCGGCGTCCGCCGGCGCGTCCGGCTGGCGTTCCCGCGTCCGCTGGACTGCCAGGCGGAGCTGACCCGCCTCCTGCACCCGCTGGTCTGCCGCCACGCCGCGCCCCGGCACGCCGACCACGCCTGACCGGGAGGCGCCGTCCCGGCCGTCCGGTCAGCCGGCGAAGACCTCGGCGAGGTCGCCCGTCAGGTAGCGCTGCACGGTGGGGCCGACCGCCGCGACGAGCGTCTCCGGGGCGGCCGAGGCGACCGGCTCCAGCCGGACCACGTGCCGCATCATGGCCAGCCCGATCAGCTGGCTGGCCACCAGCGAGCCGCGCAGCGGCAGCTCGGCCGGGTCGGCGTCGAGCTGGTCGAGGACCCTGCGCAGCACCTGGGTGACCAGGAACTCCCGCAGCAGCCGGGCCGTCCACTCGTTGCTCACCGCCGAGCGCAGCAGGGCCACGCCGGCGGTGCCGGCCGGGGAGTCCCAGACGCCGAGGAAGGTGCGCACCAGCCGCTCCCCGAGACCCGCGCGGTCCCCCGCGAGCACCCCCGGCAGCAGCTCGGCCGGGTCGACCGGCGCGTGCATGGCGGCCAGGAAGAGCCGGTCCTTGCTGCCGAAGTAGTGGTGCACCAGCGCCGGGTCCACCTGCGCGGCGGCGGCGACGGCCCGGATCGAGGACCCGTCGAAGCCCCGCTCGGCGAAGGCGGCGCGGGCCGCGTCGAGGATGGCCTGCCGGGTGTCCGGGTTGCCGGGTCGTCGTCCGGTCCGCCGCGCCATCGCCGCCCTTCGCTCCGTCGTCCTGTCTCGTCGTCGCCCCCCGGGGAACCGCCGTGGGCCGGCCCCGGTTCCGCCTGCCGGCCAGGACGGCGTCTCAGCCGCTGCGCCGCCGGAGGGTGGCCGCGGCGAGCACCAGCGCCAGCGCCGCCGCGCCGGCGACCACCGCCGCGTCCCGCCACATCGTGCCGGTCGGCTCGGCGTGGGCGCCGACCTCCTGGAGCGCCTCGACGGCGTACGACAGGGGCAGCGCGTCGCTGACGGCCTGCAACCAGCCGGCCATCTCGCCCCGGGGCACGAAGAGCCCGCAGAGCAGCAACTGGGGCACCACCACGACCGGCATGAACTGTACGGCCTGGAACTCGGTGCGGGCGAAGGCGCTGCAGAAGAGCCCGAGCGCGACGGCGAGCACGGCGTTCAGCGCGGCGATCATGACCACCAGCCCGCTGTGGCCGGCGGTGTCCAGGCCGAGGACCCCGTACGCGACCACGGACGCGACGACCGCCTGGAGCACCGCGGCCAGCCCGAACGCGATGCCGTAGCCGAAGAGCAGGTCGAGCTTGCCCAGCGGGGTGGTGAGCAGCCGCTCCAGCGTGCCCGTGGTGCGCTCGCGCAGCATCGCGATGCTGGTCACCAGGAACATGACCACGAAGGGGAAGAAGCCGAGCATCACCAGGGCGACCCGGTCGAACGTCGACGGCTGGTCGACGTACATGGAGCGGACCAGGGCGAGCAGCGCCGACGGGACCACCAGCAGCAGCGCCACGGTACGCCGGTCGTGCCGCAGTTGGCGCAGGATGCGGCCGGTGGTGGCGGCCAGGATCCGGGGGTTCACGACGCCTCCCGTCCGGCGGCGCCCGCCGCGCCAGCCCTGATCAGCCGCAGGAACGCCTCGTCCAGGTCGGCGGTGCCGGCCGCGGCGCGGATCGCGTCGGGGGTGTCGTCGGCGATCAGCCGCCCCTCGCGGATCAGCAGCAGCCGGTCGCAGCGGGCCGCCTCGTCCATGACGTGGCTGGAGACCAGCAGGGTGGTGCCGGCGGCGGCCATCGCGTGGAACCGGGCCCACAGGTCGGCCCGCAGCACCGGGTCCTGACCGACGGTCGGCTCGTCGAGGACGAGCAGTTCCGGCTCGCCGACCAGGGCGCAGGCCAGCGACGCCCGGCTGCGCTGCCCGCCGGAGAGGGTGCCGACCAGTTGGCCGGCGGCCGACCCGAGCCCGACCTCGGCGACCGCCCGGTCGGCTTCGGCCCGGCCCCGGCCGTGCAGCGCGGCGAAGTAGCGCGCGTTCTCCCGCACGGTCAGGTCGGCGTAGACGCTCGGCGCCTGGGTGAGGTAGCCGACGCGACGGCGCAGCTCCGGCGACCCGGCGGGGCGCCCCAGCACGGTCACCGAGCCCGCGCCGAGCACCTGCACGCCGACCATCGCCCGCAGCAGCGTGGTCTTGCCGCTGCCGCTCGGGCCGAGCAGCCCGGTGACCACGCCGCGTGGCACGGACGCGCTGACGCCGTGCAGCACCCGCCGCCCGCCCCGCTCCACGACCAGGTCGCGGACGGCGATCGCCTCGTCCACCGGCGCCTCCCCGGAGAAACTCATCACGCGTTGAACTCGACGCTAGTGGAGATGTCCGCCGGGCCGCAACGGTTGACTTCGCGTGCACTCGAACTGGAAGCCTGGAGGGCGTGGACATCACCATCCGGGAGGCGACCCTGACCGTCGGCGAGGCGGCCGAGCGGGTCGGCCTGACCACCTACACGCTGCGTTGGTACGAGCAGGAGGGCCTCGTGGCCCCGGTCGGGCGCGACTCGGCCAGGCGCCGTCGCTACACCGAACGCGACGTCGACTGGCTGTTCCTGCTCACCCGGCTGCGCCGCACGGGCATGCCGTTGCGGGACATGCGCCGCTACGCGGAAATGGCCCGGCAGGGCGACGCCACCCTGGCCGCCCGACGGGCGCTCTTCGAGACGCACCGGGCCCGCGTGCTGTCCCGGATGGCCGAGCTGGAGGAGGACTTGAAGGTGCTCAACTACAAGATTGACAACTACCGCCGGGCGGAGGAGTGCCGATGATCCGCCGGAAGCTGGGCGCGTCCGGGCCCGAGGTCTCGGCGATCGGGCTGGGCTGCATGGGGATGAGCTTCGCCTACGGCGCCGGCGACGACGCCGGCTCGACCCGCACCCTGCACCGCGCGCTCGACCTGGGGGTCAACCACCTGGACACCGCCGACCTGTACGGCCACGGCCGCAACGAGGAGCTGCTCTCCCCGGTGGTGCGGGCCCGCCGCGACGAGGTCTTCCTGGCCACGAAGTTCGGCAACCGGGTGCGCGGCGACGCGACCGGCGGCACCGGCAGCCCCGGGCTGTACGTGGACAGCAGCGCCGCCTGGGCGCGCGAGGCGTGCGACGCCTCCCTGCGCCGCCTCGGGGTGGACGTCGTCGACCTGTGGTACCTGCACCGGCGCGACCCGGCGACGCCGATCGAGGAGACCGTCGGCGCGATGGCCGAGCAGGTCGCCGCCGGCAAGGTGCGGCTGATCGGCCTGTCCGAGGTCAGCCCCGCGACCCTGCGGGCGGCGCACGCGGTGCACCCGGTGACCGCGGTGCAGATGGAGTACTCGCTGTTCAGCCGGGACGTCGAGGGCGAGATGCTGGCCACCTGCCGGGAGCTGGGCGTGGCGCTGGTCGCGTACTCGCCGGTGGGGCGGGGGCTGCTGACCGGGGCGATCACCGGCCGCGAGCAGCTCGCGGCCGACGACTGGCGCGCCCGGGCGCCGCGCTTCGCCGAGGGCAACCTCGACGCCAACCTCAAGCTGGTCGACGAGGTGCGGGCGGTGGCCGACGAGATCGGCTGCACCCCCGCCCAGGCGGCGCTGGCCTGGCTGCTCGCCCAGGGCGAGGACGTCTTCCCGATCCCCGGCACCCGGCGGGTGCACCGGCTGGAGGAGAACGCGGCGGCGGCCGACATCCGGCTCACCGCCGCCCAGCGCGCCCGGCTGGGCGAGGCGGTGCCGCCCGGCGCGGTCGCCGGCGCACGGTACCCCGACGCGGCGATGCGGTTGGTCGGGCATTAGCCTTCGGACCGGACAGCGGGTCCGCCAACGGGCATCAAGCGTGGCATCGGGCATTGCGCCCTGATCGGGCGTACGGCACGATGGCGCCGTGGGTCACGCTGCGTCACCGGACGAGGGGTTTCTGGGCGAATGGGCGGCCCGGTTGCGGGCCGGGGCCGAGCAGCCCGTGGTGGGCATCATGCTGCGCGGCAGCCATGCCCGGCGGGCCGCCACCGCGCACAGCGACGTCGACGTCGACGTGCTGCTCGGCGGCGCCCCGTACGCCGCCCGCCGGGCGTTCCTGGCCGAGCACGGGGGCCGGCTGACCCACGTCTCGGTGGCCGCCCGCGACGTCCGCTCCTGGCTGACCCGCCTCGGCGAGCCGGCCGACTGGGCGTTCGGGCTGCCGGTCACGGCGCCGGCCCGGCTGTTGTGGGCGGATCCGCACTGGCGGCCCCGGATCGACCTGCCGGTGCTCTGCCACCCCGCCGGCGAGCCGCAGCTGGAGGAGCTGATCGCGACGCTCGGTAAGGTGGCCGGCGCGCGGGACGCCGACGACCACCTCGGCGTCCGGCTGTTCGCCGCCGATCTGGCCCGGCTCTGCCCGTCCGTGCTGCGGCTGGCCAACCCCACGGTCCGGGTGACGTCCCGGCGGGCGGCCTTCACCGCCGCCCTCGACCTGCCGGTGGCGCCCCAGAACTACCGGGAGGACCTGCTGCTCTGCCTCGGGCTGCGGCCCGGCTCCGTCGGCCAGCTCTGCGCCGCCGCGGCCCGCCTGGTCACCGGCGTCCTGCCGCTGATCCGCCCGTACGCCGCCGAGGTCGCGCGGGCCGCCGGCGCGGACCTGGCCGACGCCCTGACCGACGGCCGGCTGGACCGCTACGTCGACCAGCTGACCCGGCCCGCCCACCGGCCGCCGCGGCCCCGGCGGGAGCCGTCGCCCGTGCCCGCCCCGCGTGCGGGACAATGGGTCACTGTGCCCGTACCTGACGCGCCCGTGACCGGCGCCCACCCCAGTCCGCAGGAGCCCGCGGCCGACGGCACGGTCCGTCCGTCCCGGCTCGACCCGGCCATCGCCGCCCGGCTGCGCCGCACCCCCGACGGCCTGGTAGCCGCCGTGGTCCGCCAGCACGACTCCGGCGAGGTGCTGATGGTCGCCTGGATGGACGACGAGGCGCTGCACCGCACCCTGACCACCGGCCGGGCCACCTACTGGTCGCGCAGCCGCCGGGAGTACTGGGTCAAGGGCGCCACCTCCGGGCACCACCAGTACGTCCGCGCGGTGGCGCTGGACTGCGACGGCGACGCGCTGCTGGTCGACGTCGACCAGGTCGGCGCGGCCTGCCACACGGGGCACCGCACCTGCTTCTTCACCGAGCTGCCGGTCGGCGGGGACGGGGCGGAGGCCCGGTGACCGCGCAGCGCGCGACGCCCCGCGGCGGGTCCGGCACCGACGGCGCGGTCAGCCCGGACCTGGCCGCCTTCACCGAGCTGGCCGCCCGCTGGCGGGTCGTCCCGGTCACCCGCCGGCTGCTCGCCGACGCGGAGACCCCGGTCGGCGTCTACCGCAAGCTCGCCGGCGGCCCGGGGACGTTCCTGCTGGAGTCCGCCGAGCAGGGCGTCGGCTCGGCCGGCCTGGCCTGGTCGCGGTACTCGTTCATCGGCGTACGCAGCAGCGCCACGCTGACCGAGCGGGACGGGGTCGCGGTGTGGACGGGGCGGCCCCCGGCGGGCCTGCCCACCTCCGGCGACCCGGTCCGGGTGCTGCGCGAGACCGTCGAGGCGCTCGCCGGCCCGGCGTGGGACGCGGCCAGCGGCATGCCCCCACTGACCGGGGGCATGGTCGGCTACCTGGGCTACGAGCTGATCCGGCGCTTCGAGCGGCTGCCCGAGCTGACCGAGGACGACCTGGGCGTGCCCGAGCTGGGCATGATGCTCGCCGCCGACCTGGTGGTGCTGGACCACTACGACGGCTCGGCGATCCTCGTCGCCAACGCGATCCTGCCGCCGCTGTCCGACCCGGACCGGGATGCCGAGGTCGCGGCGGCGTACCACCACGCGGTCGGGCGGCTCGACGCGATGACCACCGCGCTGTCCCGGCCGATCCCGCCGATGGTCTCGACCGTCGAGCGGCCCCCGGCGGGCCAGGTGCGCAGCCGTACGCCCGAGGGCGGTTACCCGAAGGCCGTCGAGGCGGCCAAGGAGGCGATCCGGGCCGGCGAGTGCTTCCAGATCGTGCTGTCCCAGCGGTTCGAGCGGGACACGCACGCCGACCCGCTGGACGTCTACCGCGTGCTGCGCACGACGAACCCCAGCCCGTACATGTACCTGCTGCGCTTCGACGGCTTCGACATCGTCGGCTCCTCGCCGGAGGCGCACCTGAAGGTGACCAGCGACGCCCAGGGGCGGCGGCGGGCGCTGCTGCACCCGATCGCCGGCACCCGGCCGCGCGGCGGCACCCCCGAGGCCGACGCGCGCCTCGCGGCGGAGCTGCTCGCCGACCCCAAGGAGCGCGCCGAGCACGTGATGCTGGTCGACCTGGGCCGCAACGACCTGGGCCGGGTCTGCCGCCCGGGCACGGTCGAGGTGCCGGAGTTCGCCACCATCGAGCGCTACAGCCACGTCATGCACATCGTCTCGACCGTCGTCGGCACGCTGCGCGAGGACCGCACGGCCTTCGACGCGCTGGCCGCGACCTTCCCCGCCGGCACCCTCTCCGGCGCGCCCAAGGTGCGGGCCATGGAGATCATCGAGGAGCTGGAGCCGGTCCGGCGGGGCCTCTACGGCGGCACCGTGGGCTACTTCGGCTTCGGTGGCGACCTGGACATGGCGATCGCCATCCGCACCGCGCTGATGCGCGACGGCAGGGCGTACGTGCAGGCCGGGGCGGGGGTGGTGGCCGACTCCGACCCGGCCGCCGAGGACCAGGAGACCCGGAACAAGGCCGCCGCCGTGCTCGCCGCCATCGCCGCCGCCGAGACCCTCCGGCCCGCCCGATGACGGCCGCCGAGCCGCGCGGCCGGGAGCCGGGGACGACTGCCGCGACGGACGCGGGCCGGGGCGCGCGCCGGCGCGAGCTGACCTACGCCGTGCTGCTCTGCGTGGCCGGCGCGGGCCTGGCGCTGTGGGCGTCGACCCGGACCTGGGCGGTCGAGCTGACCGCCCGGCCCACCCCGCTGCCGCCGGTCCGCGACGCCCGCACGGGCGCCGGCCTGCTGCCCTGGCTGCCGGCGTTGGCCCTGGTCGGGCTGGCCGGCGGCGGGGCCGTGCTCGCCACCCGGGGCCGGGCGCGGCGGCTGCTGGGCGGGC
>NZ_JBFABB010000068.1:0-37055 GCF_040640035.1 Micromonospora sp. NPDC023633
GCCCCGGGCGGGGGCCCCCGCCGCCCTCGCGTCCGGGCGGCGCCGCTTCCGTACACCTGTACCAACATGGCGGGTACGCTGGGCGGATGACCGGGGCCGCCTACCAGCCGTCGATGCTCGACCTCACCGCCGCCGAGCCGTCGCTGAGCCCGCTGGCCGGCCGGCTGCGCCGGCACCCGCTCACCCACGGCGCATGGGTCGACCATCTCCCCGGCTGGGTCACCGGCTCCGACCAGGTCTTCGACGTCCTGCTGCGGGAGGTCCCCTGGCGGGCCGAGCGCCGCACGATGTACGACGCCGAGGTCGACGTGCCCCGGCTGCTCTGCTGGTACGCCGGGCACCGCCCGCTGCCGCACCCGCTGCTCACCGAGGCGCGCGCCGCCCTCACCCGGCACTACGCCCCCGAGCTCGGCGAGCCCTTCGTCACCGCCGGCATGTGCCTCTACCGCTCCGGCCGGGACAGCGTCGCCTGGCACGGCGACACCCAGGGCCGCTCCGCGCATACCGACACGATGGTCGCCATCGTCTCGTTCGGCTCGCCCCGCGCGCTGCTGCTGCGGCCCCGCGGCGGCGGCGACAGCCTGCGCTTCCCGCTCGGTCACGGCGACCTCGTGGTGATGGGCGGCTCCTGCCAACGCACCTGGGAGCACGCCGTGCCCAAGACCACCCGACCCGTCGGGCCCCGGGTCAGCGTCCAGTTCCGCCCCGCCGGCGTCGCCTGACCCACCCGACGGGGCGGCAACCGGTCGCGGCCGGCGCGGCTCCGCCCGTGCCATCGACCCGGGGCGCGCCGGGCCATCGGCCGGACCGTGCGCGGGCCACCGGCCGGACCGGTTCCGGGGCCACCGGCCGGACCGTGCCCGGGCCACCGGCCGGGGCGTGCCGGGGCTCTGCTAGAAACGACTCCTGGGTTTCACCTGCGCCCCCGTCACCTCTTGCCGACGCGAAGGGCGTTCCATGACCCAGTCCTCCACCGAGCCGCGCTCCCGTTGGTCCGCGTGGGCGGTCCACGGCGACGGCCGGTCCATCCGCCCCGGCGACGTGGTCCACCCCGGCGAACGCCTCTCCTGGCCGCGCACCCTCGGCGTCGGCGTGCAGCACGTCGTGGCGATGTTCGGCGCCACCTTCACGGTGCCGCTGATCACCGGTTTCCCGCCCGCCACCACGCTCTTCTTCTCCGGGCTCGGCACGCTGCTGTTCCTGCTGATCACCGGCAACCGGCTGCCCTCGTACCTCGGCTCGTCCTTCGCCTTCATCGCGCCCGTGCTGGCGGCCAAGGCCGGCGGCGACATCGGCCCGGCGCTCGGCGGCATCGTCGTCGCCGGCGCGGCGCTGGCCGCCGTCGGGCTGGTCGTCCAGCTCGCCGGGTCACGCTGGATCGACGCGCTGATGCCGCCCGTGGTCACCGGGGCGATCGTCGCGCTGATCGGCCTGAATCTCGCCCCGGTCGCCTGGGACGGCGACGGGAGCGGCACCGGCGTGAAGGCGCAGCCGCTGATCGCGGTGGTGACCCTGGCCGCCATCCTGCTCGCCACGGTGGCCTTCCGCGGCTTCCTCGCCCGGCTGTCCATCCTGCTGGGGGTGGTGGTCGGCTGGGTCCTCGCCGCCGCGCTCGGCGACCTGGACCCGAAGGCGGTCGACGGGCTGCGGGACGCCGCCTGGGTCGGTCTACCCGAGTTCCACACGCCGAGCTTCAGCCTGCGCGCGGTCGTGCTGGTGATCCCGGTGATCCTGGTGCTGATCGCCGAGAACGCCGGGCACGTCAAGGCGGTCGCCGCGATGACCGGCCGGAACCTGGACCGGGACATGGGTCGGGCGTTCATGGGCGACGGGTTGGCCACGATGCTCGCCGGGTCCGGCGGCGGGTCCGGCACCACCACCTACGCGGAGAACATCGGCGTGATGGCGGCGACCAGGGTCTACTCCACCGCCGCGTACTGGGTGGCCGGCCTGACGGCGGTGCTGCTCGGGCTCAGCCCGAAGTTCGGCGCGCTGATCCTCACCGTGCCGGCCGGCGTGCTCGGCGGCGCCACCACCGCCCTGTACGGCCTGATCGCCATCCTCGGCGCGCGGATCTGGATCGAGAACCGGGTGGACTTCCACGACCCGGTGAACCTGATGACCGCCGCCGTCGCGGTGGTCGTCGGCGCGGCCAACTACACCCTCACCGCCGGCGACCTCTCGTTCAACGGCATCGCCCTGGGCACCGCCGCCGCCCTCGCCGTCTACCACGGCATGCGCCTGGTGGCCCACCTGCGCGGCACCACACCCACCCCCCGCCACACCCCCGACCCGGCCCCTGCCCCCGACCCCACCCGCTGACCGGCCCCCGCCCCCGGCCGCCCCTGCCTCCTCCCCGGCTCCGGCCTCCTCTGCCTCGCCGGCCCTCGCCGGGCCTCGCCCGCGGCAGCGTTGATCATGAGGTTAGCGGTGCAATATGTCTGGTTCCGAGCAGTCAAGCTCATGATCGACCGCGACGGGCGGGGCGGCGGGGGCGGGCGGAAGCCGGGCCAGGCGGGCCGGGTGCGACCGGGCCGGTTAGGCGGGGCCGGGCGGGTCGCCCGGGCTGGCAGGAGGACCGGGGCGGGGAATCAGGAAGGGCCGGCTGCGTGGTGCAGCCGGCCCTTCCCGTCGATGGGTCAGTCGCGTTCGATCTGGTGGCCGATGACAGTGGGGCCCAGCATCACGGCGAAGCCGGAGCCGTCACGGCGCGGGTCCGCCGCCGGCAGCTCCACCGGCTCGCCGGTGGCGGTGGCGGCCACCGGGCGCGGCCCGACCCAGGCGACGGCCACGTCGGTCTCACCCTTGAGGAAGCGGTGGGCCCGCACCCCGCCGGTCGCCCGCCCCTTCGCCGGGTACGCCTGGAACGGCGTGACCTTCACCGTGGCGCCCGTGGAGGTGACCACCATCGGCTCACCGTGACCCGGGTCGTCGGTGCGGACCGCGCCGAAGAACACCACCCGGGAACCGGCGGGCAGGTTGATGCCGGACATGCCGCCGCCCTTGGTCCCCTGCGGCCGGACCAGCCCGGCGGCGAACCGCAGCAGCGACGCCTCCGAGGTGACGAAGGTGAGCGTCTCCGCGCCGTCGGTGAGCCAGGTCGCCCCGACCACCTCGTCGCCCTCCCGCAGCCCGATCACCTCGAACTCGTCGGAGCGGACCGGCCACTCCGGCGCGCAGACCTTGACCACGCCCTGCCGGGTGCCCAGGGCCAGGCCCGGGGAGCCCTCGGCCGCCGGCCCGAGCGGCGCCAGCCCGACCACGGTCTCCCCCGGTTCCAGCGGCACCAGCTCGGCGGCGGCCATCCCGCCGCGCAGCGACACCGTCCCCGCCTGCTCGGGCAGGACCGGCAACGGCAGCACGTCGACCTTGAACGCCCGGCCGGCGCTGGTCACGAGCAGCACCCGGCCCCGGGCGGTGGAGTGCACGACGGCGCGTACGGCGTCGTGCTTGACCCGGCCGTGCCGCCGACGCCCCTCGGACGCCTCCTCCGACTCGGCCGCGGTCCGGGCGACCAGCCCGGTCGCGGAGAGGATCACCTGGCAGGGGTCGTCGGCGACCTCCAGCGGGCCGGCCGGCGCAGACGCGGCCAGCACCTCCTTGAGGTCCCCGTCGACGAGCGTGGTGCGGCGCGGCGCGCCGAACTGCTTCACCACCGCCGCCAGCTCGTCGGAGACGACCTTCTTCAGCACCTTCGGGTCGTCGAGGATCGTGGAGAGCTCGGCGATCTCCTTGCGGAGCTTCTCCTGCTCGGCCTCCAGCTCGATCCGGTCGTACTTGGTCAACCGGCGCAGCGGGGTGTCCAGGATGTAGGTGGCCTGGATCTCGGAGAGCTTGAACTTCTGCATCAGGCCGTCCTTGGCGGCCTGCGCGTCCTCGCTGGCCCGGATCAGCTTGACCACCCTGTCGATGTCGAGCAGGGCGATCAGCAGACCGTCGACCAGGTGCAGCCGCTCCTCGCGCTTGCGGCGGCGGTAGGAGCTGCGCCGGGTCACGACCTCGTAGCGGTGGGCCAGGAAGACCTCCAGCAGCGCCTTCAGCCCGAGGGTCTGCGGCTGCCCGTCGACCAGTACCAGGTTGTTGACGCCGAACGACTGCTCCAGCGGGGTGAGCCGGTAGAGGTCGGCGAGCAGCGCCTGCGGGTTGACCCCGACCTTGCACTCGATCACCAGACGGGTGCCGCTCTCCCGGTCGGTGAGGTCCTTGACGTCGGCGATGCCGGTGAGCCGCTTGGTCTTGTTGACCTCGTTGGTGATGGCCGCGATGACCTTCTCAGCGCCGACGCCGTACGGCAGCTCCACGACGGTGATCGCCTGCCGGCCGCGGCTGCCCTCCAGCGGGCCGATCTCGACCTTGCCCCGCATCCGGACGACGCCGCGCCCGGTCTCGTAGGCCCGCCGCACCTCGTCGAGCCCGAGCAGGACGCCACCGGTGGGCAGGTCCGGCCCGGGGACGAACTCCATGAGCTTGTCGAGCGTGGCGTCCGGGTGGTTGATCAGCCAGCGGGCGGCGGAGACGACCTCGCCGAGGTTGTGCGGGATCATGTTGGTCGCCATGCCGACCGCGATCCCCGACGCGCCGTTGACCAGCAGGTTGGGGAACGCGGCGGGCAGCACGGTGGGCTGGGTCAGCGAGCCGTCGTAGTTGGGCTCAACGTCGACCGTGTCCTCGCCCAGCTCGCCGACGAGCAGCATCGCCTCCCGCGACATCCGGGCCTCGGTGTAGCGCGACGCCGCCGGCCCGTCGTCCGGGCTGCCGAAGTTGCCGTGCCCGTCGATGAGGGGAACGTTCAACGAGAAGCTCTGCGCCAGCCGCACCATCGCGTCGTAGATCGCGGTGTCGCCGTGCGGGTGGTACTTGCCCATGCAGTTGTGGACCACGTAGCCCTCAGCCGCGAAGGCGTGCTCGTCGGAGTCGACCTGGATGTCGTAGGTGGTAGCGGACGCCACGGCTTCGACGGAGACGACCCGCAGGAACGACCGCCCAGCCAACGCCTCGAGTCGGCCGGCGAGGGGCGAACCGATGCGCCGGAGTTTGCGAACCCAACCGTCCCGCTCCGCGCGCCAGAGCGGAAACGACCGCTCCGACAAGGGCAGGCCGTTGCGGTCCTTGCCGTACCGCACCTTGCTCCCAGGGCCTGACAGGGACGCCCGGAAGGCGTTGCCGTCCTCGTCGCGGAACCATCCACCGCCCTGATGGGCGTTGGTGAACTCCTGCATCACCGGCCGGCACGGCAGGCGGTCGTTGCCCTGTTTGCCCCCGTATCGATAGCCCAGCTCGACCACCCGCCGGAGGCTGTCGCTCTTGTAACCGATGCGTACCCAGGGCAGGAGCAACTCGGCGACCACAGCAGCATCCCGGCCGGTGACGGAGAGGCCGAGAAGCGGGCGGTGGCCGTCGCGTCCGCTGTTCCAGTGGTGACCGTGCACCCCCAGGTCGGCGAGCATGGAGTAGATCTGACGCACCAACACCTCGCTGGTGCTCACGAAGACGAGTTCGCGGAAACGCTTGCGGATGTAGCCGTCACCGTCGAAGAAGCCGGCGAGGAACGGCGCCCACGCGGAACGATTTGCGAGCACGTCGTCGGGCACGCGCTTCGCGTGACTGAGTGGCGTGCCGGCCTCGAGCAGCCCCTCGTGCCTGGCGAACGTGAGGATGTGCTGGTCGCGATGGCGCGGATTGCTTGCTTCGCGCTTGCCTCGGGAGGCGTTCAATCCGTTCGCGATGGCCCACCCGTGGGCGACGTCGAGCGGTTCGACGTCGCACATGTGCAGCCGTACGCGGCCGTCCGCGTCGCGAGACCGATCGACGGCGAAGCCTTCGGCCACCACGAGCCCACGGACATAGTCATACGGGTCGCCGCCGGATGCGGGTGCCGGTGCCGCCCCGCGGCGCGTCCCGTACGCGACGGTGAGATGCCCAGTCAGGTCTCGGGCTTCCACCCACCGGACAGCCAGGTCCTCATCCACCACACGGAACCGCTGTCCGGGCGTCACGAACATGGTGTGGCCGTTGCTCCACGTGACCCGGACCAGGTCCGAATCCGGATTCCGATAAGCAGCGGTCACCGGGATGGCAGCCCCGTCGCCGTCCAACACGAGGTCACCGACGTCGACATCCTCGATCGGCCGCAGGCCCTCGGGTGTCGAGACCAGGGTCCCGGCGACGAAGCAGTCCCCGACGATGCGGGCGGACTTCACGTGCCCCCGGTCGGGGCGGTGCCCCTGCTCGTACATGGACCAGAGGATGCGCCGGTGCACCGGCTTGAGGCCGTCGCGGGCGTCGGGCAGGGCGCGGGAGTGGATCACCGAGAAGGCGTACTCCAGATAGGAGTCGGAGACCTCGGTGACCAGCGGGTTGTCGAAGACCCGCGCGCCGGCCTGGTCGAAGGCGGACAGGTCCACCTTGGCGCGGTCGTCCTTACGGCGTGCCATCGTTCAGCTTCCCTCTCGGCGGGCGGTGCTCATGCGTCGATCGCCTCGCGGTCGACCCGGTCGGCGGAGTCGATCAGCCAGTTGCGGCGCGGCTCGACCTTCTCCCCCATCAGCAGTTCGAGGATCCGCTCGGCGGCGTCGACGTCGTCGAGGGTGATCCGGCGGACCGCCCGGGTGGCCGGGTTCATCGTGGTCTCCCACAACTCGTCGGCGTCCATCTCGCCGAGACCCTTGAACCGCGGGATCGGGGTGACGATCTGCTTGCCGGCCTTCTCCAGCTTGCGGACCGTCGCCTCCATCTCCGCCTGCGTGTAGGTGTAGATGGTCTGCGGGTTGCGCCCCCTGGTGGTGATCTTGTGCAGGGGCGGCATGGCCGCGTAGAGCCGGCCGGCCTCGATCAGCGGCCGCATGTAGCGGGCGAAGAGCGTGATCAGCAGGGTGCGGATGTGCGCGCCGTCCACGTCGGCGTCCGCCATGATCAGCACTCGGCCGTAGCGCATCGCGGAAAGGTCGAACGTGCGGCCGGAGCCGGCGCCGAGCACCTGCACGATGGCGGCGCACTCGGCGTTGTCCAGCACCTGCTGGAGGTTGGCCTTCTGCACGTTGAGGATCTTGCCCCGGATCGGGAGCAGCGCCTGGTACTCGGCGGAGCGGGCGAGCCGGCCCGTCCCCAGCGCGCTGTCGCCCTCCACGATGAACAGCTCGCTGCGCTCGATGCCGGCCGCCCGGCAGTCGACCAGCTTGGGCGGCATGGACGCGCCCTCCAGGGCGGTCTTGCGCCGGGCGGCGTCCTTCTGCTGCTTCTGGGTCAGCCGCACCCGGGCCGCGTCGACGATCTTCTGCAGGACCGTACGCGCCTCGGCCTTGGTCCTCCGGTCCTCCAGCCAGGCCTTCAGGTGCTGCTCGACCAGCGCCTGGATGACCTTGGTGATGCCGGCGGTGGAGAGCTCGTCCTTCGTCTGCGAGGTGAACTGCGGCTCCGGGATCCGGACGTGCACGACCGCCGTCATGCCCTCCAGGACGTCGTCCAGGGTGGGCGGGTCCTCCTTGGCCTTGAGCAGGCCACGGGTGTTGCGGACGGCGTCGGCGAGGGTACGCGCCAGGCCCCGCTCGAAGCCCTTGCGATGGGTGCCGCCGTGCGCGTTGCGGATGGTGTTGGTGAAGCACTCGACGGTGCGCTCGTAGCCGGTGCCCCAGCGGAAGGCCACCTCGACCTCGGCCCGACGCTGCACGTTGGACTGCATGACCCCGTTGGCGTCGGCGGCGTTCTCCCGGTAGGTGCCCTCGCCGGTGACCATCAGCATGCCGGAGACGGCTCGGTCGCCGGCCGGGGCGAGGAACTCCACCATGTCGGTCAGGCCGTTGGGGTAGTGGAAGCTCTCCTCGGTCGGCTCCTCCCCGGTGTGGTCGCGCAGCGTGTAGCTCACGCCCGGCACCAGGAACGCCGTGTTGCGCAGCTTCGTCCGCACGGCGTCGGCGTCCAGCGTGGCGCCGGTCTCGAAGTAGCGCGCGTCGTGCCACCAGCGGATCGAGGTGCCGGTGCGCTGGCCGCGCTTCATCGCGCCGACGATCTGGAGCCCGGGGCCCGGGGTGAACGCGGCCTCGGGGCCGTCGCCGTCGAAGATCCCCGGCACGCCGTGCCGGAACGACATCGCGTGGACCTTGCCGCCCCGGCGGACGGTGACGTCGAACCGGCGGGACAGCGCGTTGACCGCCGAGGCGCCCACGCCGTGCAGACCGCCGGAGGTCTTGTAGCCGGAGCCGCCGAACTTGCCGCCGGCGTGCAGCCGGGTGAGCACCAGCTCGACGCCGGAGATGCCGGACTTGGCGTGCACGTCGGTGGGGATGCCCCGGCCGTCGTCGTCGACCTGGACCGAGCCGTCGGCGTGCAGCGTCACCTCCACCTTCGTGGCGTGGCCGGCGACGCCCTCGTCCGTGGAGTTGTCGAGGATCTCGTTGACGAGGTGACCCACGCCACGGCTGTCGGTGGAGCCGATGTACATGCCGGGCCGTTTGCGAACGGCGTCCAGCCCCTCGAGGTGCGTGAGGTCGTCGGCCCCGTACAGGGTCTCAGGCTCTGCGGTCAACTGGTCGTACTCCCAGGTCTCGGCGATGTGGTGCCGCGTCCGACGTCGCGGGCCGGCCGGCGCGCCGCAGCGAGCCTAACCGGGAGATGCGACAGGACGACGGCGCCCCGCAGCGAGGCGCGCTCCCCGTCGCGGGGCGGAGCCGGGCGGCGCGGTCGCGCGTTCCGTCCGGATCCGGCACGTCGGTGCCGCCCTGACCGGTTTGCGAACGAGCCGGCGACGGGCGGGTCCACCTGGACAACACCCGCGCCCTGGCGCGCCTTCCCGCAGCGACGGACGCCGCCGCCGGGCGCGCCGCGGGGTGGTCGGCGACACCGGTCGGTAGGCGCCTCCGCCCAGCCCGGGCCCCGACCGCTGTTGCCGGGTGGCGGCAGACCGGCGCACCGGAGCGGATGCCCCGCACGGAACGATTTTGTTACGAGCCATTGACGTCCGTCGTGCAGGAGTGATCTGATCGCGCCCTCGGAGGATCTTTCACGTTTCGATGGACAGATGGGGGACGTCATGTCCAGGTTCCGTCGTACCGCACTCGCGGCGGCGCTCGCCGTCGCCACCGCCGCCACCCTGTCGACCGCCGTCGGGCTGCCCGCCCCGGCCTCGGCGACCCCACCCACCGCCGCCGTGGCGCTCGGCGACAGCTTCATCAGCGGCGAGGGCGCCGGGGCGTACACCCCGGTGGTCGACGCCAACGGGGTCGCCCAGGGCTTCCCGGGTTGGACCGCCCCGAACGACAACGCGTTCTTCTGTCACCGCTCGGCGAACGCGTCCCTGCACCGGGCCAGCCTGCCGGGCATCCAGGACCGGTTCAACCTCGCCTGCTCCGGCGGCCAGCCGCACGACATCGCCGCGGCCTCCTCGGCCCGGGCCAAGGGCCGCCAGGTGGCCGCCCAGCTCGACCAGCTCCGCGCGGTCGGCCAGACCCACGACATCGACCTGGTGCTGCTCGGGCTCGGCTCGAACAACAGCTCGTTCACCTTCGGCAGCGTCGCGGAGAAGTGCGCCAACCGGTTCATCGCGGACGCCTGGACCGGCTGGTGGGAGTTCTGGGCCTACCTCGGCGGGCCGGTGGAGCAGAAGCCGTGCAGCGACGCCGACCTGGCCACCGCGGCGCAGTGGAGCGCCGCCACCGCGGAGACCACCTCGGCCGTACGCCAGCTCCTCACCACGCTGCGCGAGATCGACGCCGACGGTCAGCACCGCGTCGTCTTCCAGGACTACACCAACCCCCTGCCGTTCGACCTCGAGTCGCCGTTCCACGAGGAGGACAGCCGGGACGACACCCGGGACAAGTTCCGCGCGCTGGGCGCCGAGCGGTACGCGGCCGGCTGCCCGATCCACCGGGCCAGCCTGCTGCCGGGGCACCGCTTCTCGCAGGGACTGGGCACCCTGGTGAAGTCCACCCGCGACACCCTGGCCGCCGAGTTCCCTGGCGCCGACCTGGTCTACCTCAACGTGCAGCGGGCCTTCGACGGCGCCCGGCTCTGCGAGTCGGCGGGCAGCCCGACCGGCGCCCTGGCCACCCCGATCCGGCTCCAGGACAACCCGCCGAACGGCGTCTTCGTCACCAGCCTCGCCGGCAAGGACAAGATCGCCATCCAGCGGATCGCGAACACCTGCGTGAGCTACTTCCAGACCTGCCAGGAGTCGTGGCACCCGAACGCCGCCGGCCACCAGGTGCTCGGGCAGTGCCTGACGGGCGCGGCCACCACCGGTGCGCGTTCCGTGGCCTGCGTCCGCGCCGGGGACGGCTCGATCACGGTCTCCTGACCGCGAGCGCGTCCCGGAACCCCGTGCCGCCCGGCGCGGGGTTCCGCCGCGTCCGGGGTCGGAAGAACCCGTGCCCCGGCGCGGTCGCGGGGCAGAACCCGGGCGCGGTCGCGGGCGGGCCGGGGTCAGTCGGGGGTGGCCACGCCGAGCACGTGCGGGGCGGCGGGACCCGGCAGCCGGCTGTCGGGGAAGCGGAAGGCGTCCAGTTCGGTGACGGTGAAACCCGCGGCCCGGATCGCGGCCACCGTGTCGCGGCCCGTGTGGCAGCCGCCGCAGAGCAGCGGCCAGACGGTCGCGTCGACCAACCGCTGCACCCGGCGCAGGCCCGGGGTCTGCGCGCGTACGTGCTCGAAGAAGCGCAACTGCCCGCCGGGCCGCAGCACCCGGCGGGCCTCGCGCAGCGCGGCGGCCTGGTCGGCCACCGAGCAGAGGACCAGGGACAGCACCACGGCGTCGGCGTCGCCGTCGGGCGCCGGCAGCGCCTCGGCGAGGCCGTCGACCATCTCCACGGGTACGGGCGCCCCGGCCGCCGCCTCCCGGGCCGCCGCCCGGAGCAGGGGTTCCGGCTCGACCGCGAGCACCCGCTCGACCGTGCCCGGGTAGTGCGCGAAGGTGCGGCCGTTGCCGGCGCCGACCTCGACCACCCGGCCCGCGAGGCCGGCGACGAGACGCCGCCGGTGGGCGGCCACGCCGGCGCGGTCCATCGCCACGCTCGCCCGCCGGTACACCCGGGCGAACACCGGGTGGGAGACCGTGCTGCCGGACATCGCCACTCCTCAGAACAGATCGGGTACGGACCGCCGGGGCCGCGACGAGCCGGCACCGGACGGCGGCGCGGGACGCTCCGGCACCGCGGCCGACGGCGGCGCGGGACGCTCCGGCGGCCCCTGCGGCGACGGCGCGTCGGGCACCGGCCGGGGGCGGGGCAGGCCGAGGGCGAGCAGCACCGGGCCGGTCGGTCCGTCGACGAGCCCGCCGAGGGTCACGCCGTCCAGCACGGCGAGGAAGGCGTCCCGGGCCCGGCGCAGCTCGCCCCGCAGCCGGCAGGCCGCGCGCAGCGAGCAGGCCGGCTCGTCGCAGGACACCACCTCGTCGTCGCCCTCGAAGGCCCGGACCACGTGCCCCACTGTGGCGTCCCCGCCACCCTCGGCGAAGGCCACCCCGCCGGAGCGGCCCCGGATGGTGACCAGCACGCCGAGCCGCTGCAACCGCTGCACCACCTTGGCGACGTGGTTGCGGGGCAGGTCGAGCTGGTCGGACAGCTCCTCCACGGTCATCCGTCGCGGGCTCGCGGCGGCGAGCATGGCGATGCGCAGCGCCATGTCGGTGGACCGGTTGAGCTTCACGTCCCGACCCTAGCCAGCGCTGTCGACCGCCCACCACGGTCGACCGGACCGGGGTGTGATCCGGACGACCCTGGACCCGGGACCTTCGGCCCTGAAGAGGTATTTGGAATACCTGTTTTGCTGTCGGGGCCCGAGCGGTTCAGCCAGAAGGAGGCAGTCGTGCTCTCGGAGTCCTCAGCAGCAGTGGTGACGGCGACCCTGCCCGCCGTGCAGTCGCACGGCGAGGCGATCACCGGCCGGTTCTACCAGCGGATGTTCGACGCGCACCCCGAACTGCTCGACATCTTCAACCGCAGCAACCAGGCCACCGGCACCCAGAAGGCCGCCCTCGCGGCCGCCGTGGTCGCGTACGCGGAGCACCTGACCGGCGGCGGCAGCGCGCCCTGGGGGCCGATCCTGGACCGCATCGCGCACAAGCACGCCTCGCTGGGCATCACCGCCACCCAGTACACGATCGTCGGGCGGCACCTGCTCGCCGCCGTCGGCGAGGTGCTCGGCGACGCCGTCACCGCCGAGGTCGCGGCGGCCTGGGACGAGGTCTACTGGCTGCTGGCCTGCGAGCTGATCGCCCGGGAGGCCCGCCTCTACACCACCGCCGGGCTGGCCGAGGGCGAGTCGGTCTGGCGGGACTGGCGGGTCGTCGCCCGGGCCACCGAGGCGCTGGACGTCGTGTCGTTCACCCTGGTCCCGGCCGACGGCGGCCCGGTGCCCACCTTCGTCCCGGGCCAGTACACCTCGGTCGCCGTCGACCTGGACGGCGGGCGCGGCCAGCAGATCCGCCAGTACAGCCTCTCCGGCCGCCCCGGCGCCGGCCACTGGCGGATCACCGTCAAACGGGTACGCGGCACCGGCGACGCCCCCGACGGCATGGTCTCCACCTTCCTGCACGAGCGCGTGGGGATCGACGACGTTCTCCGGCTCAGCCCGGCGTTCGGCGAGGTCAGCGCGGTGGCCGGGGAGGGCCCGCTGCTGCTGGTCAGCGCGGGCATCGGCCTGACCCCGGCGATGGCCGCGCTGGAGTACCTGGCCGCCACCGAGCCGCGGCGTCCGGTCGTGCTGGTGCACGCCGACCGGGCCGGCGCGGCGCACGCGTTCCGCGGCGAACTGCCGCGCCTGCACGCCGCGCTGCCCAATCTGCGCACCGCCCTCTGGTACGAGGACCTCACCGACGGCGAGCTGGCCGGGGTGACCGCCGAGGTCATCGCCGGCCGGGTCGACCCGGCGCTGATCCCGCTCTCCCCCGACGCCCACGTGCACCTCTGCGGGCCGCTGCCGTTCATGAACACGATCCGGGGCGGCCTGCTGCGCCGGGGGGTGCCGGTGGAGCGGATCGCCTACGAGGTCTTCGGTCCGGGCATGCTCCGCGACGACCGGTCCTGATCGACCGTAGCCGAGCGGTCACGGGCGGTGGGGCGATCCGCCCCGCCGCCCGGCGGCGTCTCCACACCCGACCGACGTACGGGTCAGGCCGAGTGGGCAGGTGGCGGTTAGGAGGGGAGGCCGGGGGTAGGGACTCCTGCGGCGGGGTCCGCCAGGCGGCGAGGAGACGCCCCGGGGCTCGACCGGGTCCCCGCCGACGGGCCGGCCGATGGAGGAAGCACATGCGTATCGCGATGATCTCGGAGCACGCCAGTCCGCTCGCCGTCGGAGGGTCGGGGGAATCCGGCGGTCAGCACACGCACGTGGCGGAGCTCGCCGCCGCCCTGGTCGGCGAGGGGCACGACGTCCGCGTCTACACCCGCCGGGACTCCACCCTGCCGCCCGACTCCGTGGTCACCCCGGCTGGCTACCAGGTGTGCCAGGTGCCGGCCGGGCCGGCGCTGCGGGTGCCGACGGACGAGCTGCTGCCGCACCTGGGCGAGTTCGGTCGCTGGCTGGCCGGTCAGTGGCGCGACGGCGGCTGGGTGCCGGACGTGGCGCACGCCCACTTCTGGACGAGCGGGCTGGCCACGCTGCACGCCGGCCGGCGCACCGGGGTGCCGGTGGTGCTCACCTACCACAGCCTCGCCTCGGTGAAGCGGCGGCAACCGGGCGCCCGGGACACCAGCCCACCGGGCCGGGCCGGCTACGAGCGGGCCCTGGGCCGGGCCGCCGACCGGGTCATCGTGCAGTGCCAGGACGAGGTCGGGAAGCTGGTCCGGCTCGGCGTGCCCCGGGCCCGGATGACGCTGGTCCCCGCCGGGGTCAACCAGGAGCTGTTCCGCCCCGACGGGCCCGTCGCGGTGCGCGACCCGGCCCGGCCCCGGATCATCACCGTCGGCCGGATGGTGGAGCACAAGGGCATCCAGGACGTCGTCCGGGCCCTGCCGGCCGTGCCGGACGCCGAGTGCGTGGTGATCGGCGGCCCACCGGCAGAGCTGCTCCCCGCGGACGGCTTCGCCCGCCGGCTCCACGCGCTCGCCGAGTCCTGCGGGGTCGCCGACCGGGTGAAGCTGCTGGGCGGGCTGCCCCGGGAGGAGCTGGCCCCCTGGTACCGCTCCGCGGACCTGCTGGTGGCCGCCCCCTGGTACGAGCCGTTCGGGCTCACCCCGCTGGAGGGCATGGCGTGCGGGGTGCCGGTCGTCGGCACGAACGTCGGCGGGATCGCCGACACCGTGGTCGACGGCCTGACCGGTGACCTCGTGCCACCTCGGGACCCCCGGGCCCTCGGCACCGCCGTCCGCCGGCTGCTCGCCGACAAGGTCCGTCGCTTCGCGTACGCGACGGCGGCGCTGGACCGGATCCGCAACCGGTACTCGTGGAAGCGCTGCGCCGAGCAGCTGAGCGCGGTCTACGCCACGGTCAGCACGGTCGGCCGCCCCGCCCCGGCGGTGGCGTGACGCGGGCGGCGGTGGAACGCGTGACGCCCGCCACCCCACGGTTACCCGCCGGTAGCATCGGGCCGTAGCCTGGGGCGGTGAACGCGACGGGGGAGTACCGGCAGGAGTTCGTCGAGGTCGACGGGGCCCGCATCGGGCTACAGGTGTATCCCGATCCGGACGGCGCCACCGACGCCCCGCTGGTGCTGATCACGCCAGCGATGGGCGTCCGGGCGCGCTACTACCGGCCGTTCGCCGCCGCCCTGCGCGCCGCCGGCCTGGCCGTGGCGGTGGCCGACCTGCGCGGCACCGGGGAGAGCACCCCGAAGCCGAGCCGCGCCTGCCGGTACGGCTACCCGGAACTGGCCGCCGACGTGGGCGCCGCGCTGGCGGCGCTCAAGACCCGGCGGGACGGGCGGAGGACGCTGCTGCTCGGGCACTCCCTCGGTGGGCAGGCCGCGCTGCTGCACCTCGCCGTGCACGGCCACCACGACGTCGACGGGCTGGCGCTGGTCGCCGTCGGCGTCCCGTGGTGGCGCAGCTACCCGGGCCTGCGCGGGTACGGCGTCCTGCCGTACACCCAGGGGATCGCGGCGACCGCCCGGCTGCTCGGCGTCTGGCCGGGCTGGGGCTTCGGCGGCCGGCAGGCGCGCGGGGTCATCCGGGACTGGGCGTACACCGCGCGGACCGGGCGCTTCCCGCACCTGGACGGGGTGGACGCCGAGGCGGCCGTGCGGGCGCTGCGCACCCCCGTCCTCGCGGTCAGCGTCGACGACGACCAGTACACCCCGCACGAGACCGTCGACCACCTGTGCGCGAAGCTGGCCGGGGCGCCCCTCGCCCGCGAGCGCTACACGGCGGCGCAGGCCGGAGCCCGGATGGACCACTTCACCTGGGTACGCGCGAGCGCGCCGCTGGCGGCGCGGGTGGCCCGCTTCGCCGCCGACCTGCCGGCCCGCTGACCCGCCCTCAGCCGACCCGCAGCGCCAGCAGGGCGACGTCGTCGTCCGGTTCGGCACCGGCGGCGGACGGCCGGCGTTGCACCAGGTGAGGTGCGCCGCCCGCGGGTCGCCGGAGGCGGGCGGGACGCGGACGTGCCCGACCACGGCCGAGGCGAACGTCGAGACGCCCAGCCCGCGCAGGGCCCGTTCGAGCCCGGCGAAGATCGCCGCCGGTGGCTCACCCAGCACGTACGCGACACCGCGCAGTGTGTTGCGGATCTGGGCCATCGCGGCCAGCGCGGCCCGGTCGTGCCCGGTGACGTCGCCGATCACCAGGGTGGTGGCCCCGTCGGCGGCGGGGAACGCGTCGTACCAGTCCCCGCCGACCTGCTCGTGCTCCACCGCCGGGTGGTACCGCACCGCGATGTCGAGGCCAGCACCTCGACCTCGCGCGGCGTGAACGGATGCGGCGCGCGCCAGCCGACGGTCAGCGAGCCGAGCAGCCGCTCCCCCACCCGCAGCGGCAGGGAGGCCCACGCCTCCAGCCCCGTCGAGGCGACGACGTCGGCCATCTCGGCGGTGTAGTCCAGGGCGGCGGCCCGGTCGGGCAGGAAGACGGTGTGGCCCGCGTACGCCGAGACGCTGGACGGCAGCGGGCCGGTCAGCGGCAGCTCGGCGAAGCGGGCGCGGGCGACACCACCGAGGCTGTCGGTGAGGGTGAGCCGCAGCAGGTCGCCGTCGTCGTTCCGGACGGCCACGGCACCGCCGTCGGCGTCGAGCGCCCCGAGGCCCCGGTCGACGACCACCTCGGTCAGCTCGGCGACGCTCTCGCAGCCGGCCAGGTCGGCGGCCAGGTCGACCAGGGTGGCGAGACGGCGGTTCGCCACCGCCTGGGCCTCCAACGGGCCGCGCAGCTCCCGCGCCCGGGCGTACAGGTCGGCCTCGGCCTCCTCCATGCGGCGCCGGAACGTCTCGCCGCGGGCCTGCTCGTCCCAGGTCCGCTGCCGTTCCTGGACGAAGTCCGTGACGTCCTCGGGTCGGTGCAGCAGCAGCACGACGCGCCCGTCGTCGTCGAGGATCGGCACGTTCATCGGGCTCCAGTACCGTCGCACGAAGCCGCCGCCGGTCCCGTCGGGAGTGTCGTAGCGCTGCAACGCCATCGTGTCCGACCGACCCGTGTCCCGGGCCCGCAGCAGGGAGGCCCGCAGGTTGGGCACCCCGCTGCCCTCCGGGTGGTCCGGGTTCGCCGGGAACGCGGCGAACAGCTCCGCCCGAGAAGCTCCTCGCGGGTACGGGCGGTGGCCCGCAGGTACGCCTCGTTGGCCTCGACGATCACCAGGCCCGGGGTGAGCACCAGGTACGGCGACGGCGCGGCGGCGAAGATCCGTGCGTGGTCCACCGCCGCCGGCTCTCCCACCCGGTCCCGTCCGTCACCCACGTTCCCTCGCTCCCGACCTCGCCACCGTGCCCGTACGCCGTTCCCGGGCGGCGTGCGCGCCGCCCGGGAGGCACGTTCACTCGTCGGTGTCGACGGGCACCATCTCGCCGTCCCGTTCCACGCGGGTCTCGCCGCGCTCGGCCGGCGGCGGCACCTGGGCCGTGGTCTTGCGCGGATCGTTGTCCGGGTGCATCAGCACCGCGTCGGTCGACGCGGTCTTCTCCCGGCTCTCCTCGGGCTGCGACATCCGCTTCCCCTCTCGTCGGGTCGTCCGACGATCTACCCGCCACCGGCCCCGCCGACTCCCCCCGCCCCGTCCCGATCGTCGGCCGGCGCCGACGCCACCGGCTCCCGCTCTTCCCCGGTATCCGTGCCGCTGCGGCGTATCGGCAGGTGACGGGCGGGATTAGCCGACCGGGTGGCGGGTATGCCGCACCGCCCGACACGGTGGAAGGGGATCAGATGTCCGAACGACACACCGCACTGCGCTCGATGCACGACCTGGGCCTGGCGGCCTGGTTCGGGGGCTCCCTGATGGGAGCGTTCGGTGTCAACGGCGCGGCGGCACAGATGAACGACTCGACCCAGCGGTTGCCGATGGCCTCGGCCGGCTGGGCCCGGTGGACCCCGGTGAACGCCGCGGCGATCGGCGCCCACCTGGCGGGGGCCGTCGGGGAACTGGTGACGGAGAGCCCCCGGGTGGCCGCCCAGTCGGGAGTGGCCCGGGCCAGCACGCTGAAGACGGCGTTGACGGTCGGCGCGCTGGCGGTGACCGGCTACAGCCGGCTGCTCGGCATGAAGTTGGAGAAGGCCGGCGGGCCCGCGGTCGAGGGGGTCACCGAGCCGAACTCGCACACGCCGTCGAACGTGGCGTCGTGTCAGCGGCAGATGCGGATGCTCCAGTGGGCGATCCCGGCGATGACCGGGGCGCTCATCGTGATGACCGCGTACATGGGCGAGCAGCAGAAGCCCGGCGAGGTGTTGCGGGGAATGCTGGGGCGCGTCGGCGGCACGCGGAACGCGCCGAAGGGGATCGGCGCGCTCATGGCGATGGGCACGGCCAACAAGAAGCGGATGGCGAAGTCCGGCCGCTGCTGACCGACGTGCCGCGCGGCGGCGTCCCGCCGACTCCTCGGCGGCGGGGCCGCCGCCGCGCGTGTCCTGCGCAGCGGGGCGCCGCCGCGCGTGTCCTGCGCCCGGTGCCGTCCGGCCGCCGGGTCGCCGGCGAGGCATGACCGCCCCGGCGACGGGCAATCGGAGCCGGTACCGGCGGACCGAGCAGCGAGGTGGCCAATGGCAGCAGGAGACGGACGCGGCGGGGACCGACGCCCACCGGAGGCGACCACCGCATGGGTGACCAGGGACGGGCTGGACGTGGAGCCGCCGTGGGGCACCGGCGAGCACGACCCCATGGACGAGGGCAGTGAGGAGACCGCCGTGCCGGAGGGGCGGCGCGGGGAGCGGCGGGCCGACGAGCCGGCGGGACCGTCCGGCCCCGCTGGGCGGCACGGCTTCGGCCCGGTCGAACCGACCCCCACGCGGCCGGCGGGCCCCGGCGCGCCGCCGGACCCGGCCCCGGCCCGGCGGTCCTTCCCCGACGCCGCCGACGTCGAGGAGCGGACGGAGGACGCGCTGCGGACCAGAGGCCGGCGCTCCTGACCGGCGCGTCCCCGGTGGGTGTGGCCGGGTCGCGGACGGGACGGCCCCCGTTCCGAGCGCCCGGCGTCAGGCGCGTCCGGCGGCACGCAGCAGCCGGAGTTGACCGATCTCGGCCGCGTTCTTCATCAACTCGGCGTTGACCCAGCCGAGCATGTGCGCCACCGTGTGCCCCGAGTCGTCCTGCCACGGGAACGGCGCGGCGCCGTCGAGGTCCGCGTCGCCGAGGCGGTCGAGCTGACCGAGCCACTCGGCGCGCAGGCCGCGCAGCCAGGCGACCGTCGGCTCGCCCGCGCCCGGCCATCCGACGTCGGTACGCTGCCGTGGTGGCCGTCCTGCGAGATGGTCCATGGTCACCGTCCACCACCAGCCGATGTGCCACGACAGCCACGCGATCGTCGGCACCGGCACGGGGTCGGGTTCGGTGTCGGCCCAGTCGGGTGTCCAGCGGCCGTCGGGGCCGCGACGCACCGTCCAGCAGAGCGCGGCCGGCTCCCAGAGGAAGTCCGCCGCGTCGAGGCGCTCGAGGTGGTATTCGAACAGCGACCACGTCAGGTCGAACTGGAAGCGCAGGAGCGCGCGGGAGGTTGCCGCCATCGGGCGATCATGCCGGAGGGCGGTGGCCCGGTCGACGGAATAAGACCTGGTAGCCACGACCCCAACCGGTGGCGGCGGCCGGCTCGTGACGGCGGTCCGCCCGGCCACGACCGCCGCCGCGCGGTGGACGAACTCAGCCGCCGGCGGTGTCCTCCCCGGCGACCCACGTCCCCGCCGGTACCCGACCGGCCGCCGGGAAACCCCAGGGCGTCGCCGATCGCGCCGGTGGTCAGGAGGGCCTGCCGGCTCCCGCCCGCACCGCCCGGTCCCGTGCCACCGGCTCGACGCCCAACAGCTCCGCGAGCCGGGCGGCGTCCCGCTGGGCCTGGTCGCCGCAGCAGTTGTTGAACAGCGCGTGCAGCTCCCCCGCCTGCCCGGCCAGCTCGACCAGCAGCTCCGACCAGCGGCGCAGTTCCTCGTCGCCGTACGCGTAGCGGAACTTCTCCTGCTTGTCCCCGGTCTCCCAGGCGGCGCTGTGCCCGTGGAGCCGGACCACCGCCAGCTCCGCCGTGGCGAACAGGATGGGCGGCACCGACGAGGGATGCCCCTGCGGCATGTCGACGCAGACGAACGACAGCTCGCGCTCCCGCAGGAACGCG
Organism: Micromonospora sp. NPDC023633; assembly: GCF_040640035.1. Lineage (NCBI taxonomy): Bacteria > Bacillati > Actinomycetota > Actinomycetes > Micromonosporales > Micromonosporaceae > Micromonospora > Micromonospora sp. NPDC023633. Next base: position 19,664 of record NZ_JBFABB010000068.1, read on the forward strand.
AGCGTGTCCAGCGCCGCCGTGCCGTCGAACCAGGACCCGTGGCGCAGCTCGACGGCGACCCGCCACGGCCGGCACCGCTCCGCCAGTTCGGCGATGCGCCGCTCGGCGGCGGCACCCCGGGCCAGCCACGGCGGAAACTGGAGCAGGACCGCGCCGAGCCGGTCGGCCGCCGCGATCGGGGCCAGCGCCGCGCGGAAGCGGTCCCACAGCTCGTCGTACGCGGCCGCCGGGAGGTCGCGGCGGCGGATCCGGCTCGGGCCGCCGGCTGGGCGCAGGTCGCGGGGCAGTGCCGCCACCGGTGTCGGGTGACCGGTGAAGAGGCTGAACGCCTTGACGTCGAAGGTGAAGCCCTCGGGCGTGGCGTCGACCCAGCCCTGCGTCGTCTCGGGCACGGGCACCGCGTAGTAGGAGGTGTCCACCTCGACCAGCGGGAAGCGCCCGGCGTAGAAGTCGAGCCGGCCGGCCGGGGTGTTCGCCGCGCGCGGATACCAGCCCGAGCGAAGCAACATCTGGTCCGCCCAGGACGACGTGCCCACCTTGATCACACCCATGTGGTTCAGTGCACCCCGGACCGGACAGATCGGCAACCGCTGGCGGAAATCCGGCGTCCGGCACCGCGTTCGGTGTCGGTGGGCGCTCCTATGCTGGCCGCGTCCGGAGAAGTCCAGGAATCCGGAGAGGCCCAGGAGAGGAGCGTGGCGATGACCACGACCACGACCACGACCGCACAGCTGACCGGCGAGCGGGCCGACCTGGTGGAGACGCTGCGCCTGCACCGCGACTTCCTGCGGCGGACCGTCGCGGGGCTGACCGACGAGCAGGCCGCGTCCCGCAGCACCGTCAGCGAGCTGTGTCCGGGCGGTCTGATCAAGCACGTCACGCAGGTGGAGCGGCGGTGGATGCGGTTCGCCGTCGGCGGCGCCGAGGCGATGGACAGCGAGCCGGTCGACTGGGTGGGCCAGTTCCGCATGCACGAGGGCGAGAGCCTGGAAGGGTTGCTCGCCGACTACGCCCGGGTCGCCGCCACGACCGACGAACTGGTCGGCACGCTCGACCTCGACGCGACCCACCCGCTGCCGCAGGCCCCCTGGTTCGAGCCCGGCGCGAGCTGGTCGGTCCGCCGCGTCCTGCTGCACCTCGTCGCCGAGACGTCCCAGCACGCGGGGCACGCCGACATCCTGCGCGAGGCGATCGACGGCGCCAAGACCATGGGCTGAGCCGCAAGCCCGGTCCCGCCCCCTCCCCGACCCGGTGCTTGTCGGACGTCACACCCCTACCGTGTGACGGCCCGGCGGCCCGTGGCGCTGAGGGACACGAGATGAAAGCACACCGGATGGACCAGGAGACCGTCGAGCGACTGCTCGGCGGTCCGGTCCGCGACCCGCAGGACGGTCCGCGGTCCGTCACGTCGCTCTTGACGGCGGTCCGCGCCGCGCCCCACGCCAGCGAGCTGGCCGGGGAGGAGGCGGCCGTACGGGCCTACCGGCTGGCCCGGGCCGGGGACCCGCTCGGGCTGCCGGAGCGGCGCCGGCGTCCCGCCCTGGCGGGGTTCGGCGTCCGCGCCGCGCTGGCCGGCGCCGCCCTGGCCCTCACGGGCGGGGTGGCCCTCGCCGCCACCGGGGGCGCGCTGCCCCACCCGCTGCGGGGTCCGGCACCCACCACCGCCGCTCCCCTGCCCGCCCCCACCACGGGCGCCTCCCCCACGGCGGTTCCCGACCCACCCTCCGCCCCGACGGGCGGGGTGGACGGTCGGCCGGAGCCGGACGCGGACGTGCGGGAGTTGTGCCGGGCGTACCGGGCGGATGCCGGCGACGAACCGGGCGGTGTCCTGGATGACGCCGCCTTCGGCAAGCTGATCCACGCCGCCGGTGGCCGTAAGGAGGTGGCCGGCTACTGCGAGCGGGTGCTGGCCGCCGAGCCGACGGGCCCCGGCCCGCACGGCAGCCCGTCCGGCCGGCCCGGCACGGCCCCGACCGGCCGACCGGGAGCCGACCCGACCGGCCGGCCCGGGGCCACCCCCACCAGCCGACCCGCAGCCACCCCGACCAGCCGGCCCACAGACACCCCGACCGGCCGACCGGGAGCGGAACCGACCGGCCAGCGGGTCGGCCCCACGGCGTCGCCGTCGGTCACGGCCGCGCAGCCGGCCCGGCCGGGGCCGGGCCCCGTCCCGCCGGTGCAGGGGCGCCGCACCGCCGCGCCGGACGGCGGCGAGGCCGGCTGACCGCGCGGCCCGCCGTGGGCAGGCACCCCGCCGTCGTGCCCCGCCACGGCGACGCGCTGGTCGGCGGCGAGCCTGTCCGGGCTTCCGGCGCGGCGCAGCCTGCGTCCGTCGGCCGGTGACCTCGGCGGAGGCGGCTGGTAGCTTGCCCCGATGAGTCTGCGGCGTCGACGCGTGGCGGTGGTCTTCCGCCTGGCGATCGTGATCAGCGTGCTGGCCGGGATCGTGCTCACCGCGATCGGTCCCACCACGGTCACCGGCCTGCTGCCGTACTTCACCATCCAGAGCAACGTCGCCGTCGGGCTCTTCGCCGGATACGCCGCCTGGCGGGCCTGGCAGGACCGGCCCGAGCCGCCCTCGGCGCTCAAGGGCGCGGTCACCCTCTACATCACCATCACCGGCGTGGTCTACCACCTGGTGTTGGCCAACCCCGCGAGCCCGTTCGCGATGCCGCAGCCGGACCGCACGCTTCCCGAGGCGCTGGGCAACCAGTTCCTGCACACCGTCGTGCCGCTGCTGGCCGTGGCGGACTGGGCGCTGTTCGACCGCCGGGGCCGGCTCCGCCCGCGCTACGCGGCCTGGTGGCTGGCGTTCCCCCTCGGATACCTCGGCTTCGCCCTGCTCCGCGGACTGGTGGTGGACCGGTACCCGTACCCGTTCATCGACGCGGGCGAGTTGGGCTACGCCGGGGTGGCCGTCAGCGCGGTCTTCTTCGCCGCCGCGTTCTGGCTGCTGGGCCTGCTCTTCGTCGCCGTCGACCGGACCCTGGGCCGCCGGGTGAGGACCGCTCACCCCGTCGCCGCGCAGCCTGCTGCCGGCGCTCCGGCCGCCCCCACGACCGCCCCCGCCGCCCCGTCGACCGCCCCCGCCGCCACGGCCGCCCCAACCCCCACCACCGCCCCCGCCGCCACGGCCGCCTCCGACGTCGCCCGGCCCGACGCGACCGCCCTGCCGTGACGGCCACCCCTCGCCGGCTCCCCCGGAAGGGGTGAACCGGGGCGCCGCGGCCGGCCGTTTGGTCCGTCGCTGAACGGGCAGCCGGCAGGTGGACCGGAAGCGGGAGGACGGGAGGCGTCATGCGCGCACTGCGGTTGCCGAACTGGAAGTCGGAGCCCGAGCTGGTCGAGGTCGACGAGCCGACCCCGGGCCCGGATCAGGTGGTGGTGAAGATCGGCGGTGCCGGCGCCTGCCACTCCGACCTGCACCTGATGCACGACTTCGAGGCCGGCGCGGTGCCCTGGAACCCGCCGTTCACCCTCGGCCACGAGAACGCCGGCTGGGTGCACGCCCTCGGCGACGGCGTGACCGGGCTGGCGGTGGGCCAGCCGGTGGCCGTGTACGGGCCGTGGGGCTGCGGCACCTGCGCCCGCTGCCGGGTGGGGATCGACCCGTACTGCGAGAACGTCGCCGAGGCGCCGGTGCCCGGCGGGGGTGGCGGCCTCGGTCTGGACGGCGGCATGGCCGAGTACATGCTGGTGCCGCAGGCCCGGCAGGTCGTGCCGCTGCCCGACGGGCTCGACCCGGTGCGGGCGGCGCCGCTGACCGACGCGGGGCTCACCCCGTACCACGCGATCCGCCGTTCCTGGGCGAAACTGGGCCCGACCAGCACCGCCGTGGTGATCGGCGTGGGCGGGCTGGGGCACGTCGGCGTCCAGATCCTCAAGGCCACCACCGCGGCCCGGGTGATCGCGGTGGACACCCGCGAGGAGGCGCTGAAGCTCGGCGAGGAGTGCGGCGCCGACCTCACCATGCTCTCCGGCGAGGACACCGCCCAGGAGATCCGCCAGGCCACCGGCGGCCGGGGCGCCGACGTGGTCCTGGACTTCGTCGGCGCCGACCCCACGCTCGCGCTCGGCGTCGCCGCCGCCCGCACCGTCGGCGACCTCACCATCGTCGGCATCGGCGGGGGCACGCTGCCGGTGGGTTTCTTCTCGGTGCCGTACGAGGTGAGCATCCAGACCACGTACTGGGGCAGCCGGCCGGAGCTCATGGAGGTGCTCGAACTGGGCGCCCGGGGCCTGGTGAAGCCGAAGGCCAGCACCTTCTCGCTGGAGGAGGCGGTCCTCGCGTACCGGAAGATGCGCGACGGCACGCTGGAGGGCCGGGCCGTCGTCGTGCCGTGACCGTCGCGCCCCTACGATGATCATGTGGTCGCGGCGCTGGAGCTCTACCTGGACACCGACGGCACCCGGCGGATCCGGGTGCTCTGGGACGCGCTGGAGTCCGAGGGCGTGCAGAGCATGCGGTCGCTGCTGGAGCAGCGCCACCGGCCGCACGTCTCGCTCGCCGTGGCGCCCCGTCTCGATCCGGAGCGGGTCGCGGCGGCGCTGCGCGGGACGGTGGTGGCCGCGCCGCTGCGGCTCAGATTCGAGCACGCCGGGCAGTTCGTCGGCCGGGTGCTGTGGCTGGGCCCGACCCCCACCGTCGAGCTGCTCGCGCACCACGCGCGGGTGCACGGCCGGCTGGCCGAGGCGGGGATCGGGCTGGTCGAGCACTACCAGCCGGGGCGTTGGGTGCCGCACTGCACGCTGTCGATGCGGGTGCCGAACGCGTTGATGGCCGCCGCCGTGCGCCGTTGCCTGGAGGTGCTGCCGCTGGAGGCGACCGTGGTCGGCGCGGCTGTCACCGACCACGCCCGGGGCATCTTTCACCCGTTGCCGTAGCCGGAGCGCAGCCGTGGGCGGGCACCGACGATGTCGGTGGCACCGCGTACCGTCGGCGCCCGTGAGCGTGATGAGCGACCCGTGGGACTTCCTCGTCTCGGGCGACGTCGACGCGGCCGTGGCCACGGTCACCGGCCTCGACGAGCAGCGCCGCCGGCAGTTGGGCGCCGAGCTGGTGACGCACGTCCGCCGCCGGCGTGACGACTGGTGGCCGGGCGACCAGGCGACGGCCCTGGCGGTCGCCGCGGTCGGCTGCCTGCCCACTGCTGCGAAGGTCGCCGAGCTGCTGGGCCGGCGGTCCGTGTTCCTGGGGGCCGCCGACCCGGACCCGGTGATCGGGGTGGCCCGGCAGCGGGGAGTCCCGTGGCTGGCGGAGCTGGCCCACCGGCTCGCCGACGGGGCGGACCCGGCGGCGAGTTGGTGCTTCGTCGCGGACCTGCTCACCGCCGAGGGCGCCCCGCCGCCCACCGGCGACCGGGTGGTGCAGGGGTGGGTCGCGGCGGCGGCGTGGCCCCGGGAGCGGCTGCGGTCGCTTCCGCTGCTGGAGCGGCTGCGCGCCGACCCGTTCCTGGACGCGATGGTGCCCCGGCTGTTCGAGGTGGACGGCATCGGCGCTCAGCTGCCGTTCACCGATCTCCGGACCCTGGAGGAGACGGGAATGCCGGGCGCGCTGGCGCGGTTGGCCGGCGAGGGCCGGTTGGCGCGCACCGCCCTGCTCGACGGGTGCGTCGGTCGGCTCCTGCGCGGCGACCGGCCCGCCGCGCTGCGCCCGTTCGTCGCGCTGCACGTCCTGCTCGCGCCCACCGCCGCCGAGATCGACGAGCGGCGCCCCGCCTACCTGCGGCTGCTCGCCGACGCGCCCGCGAAGGTGGCGACGCTGGCGCAGAAGGCGCTGCGCGGCCTGGCCGACGTGGAGTTCGAGGCCCTCCTCGACGCGTCCCGGGCCGTGCTGGTCCGCCCGGACAAGACGCTGGTCCGCGCCCAGCTCAGCTGGCTGGACCAGCTCGCCCGCCGGCACCCCGACCGGGCCGCGGCGGTCGCCGCCGTGCTCGCCACGGGGGCCGACCACCCCGTGGGCGACATCCGCGACCGGTCCGCCGCACTGGCCGCCCGGCACGGACACCGGGCCGTCCCGCCCGTCGTGACCACCCCGGCGGGCGACGACCTCCCGCCGCCGCCCCCCACCGCGTCGGCGCCGGCGCCGATCACCGACCCCGACGAGCTCGCGGAGGAGGTCGCCGCCGGGCCCACCCGGTCGGCGATGGCGCTGGAGCGGATCCTCGACGCCGTCGTCCGCCTCGCCGGCACCGACCGGCAGCGCCTGGGCGCGGCCCTCGCCCCGGTGCTGCGCCGCGAGCCGGGCCGCTTCGGGGGAGGGGTACATCCCTGGGACCCGTGCTGCCTCTGCGGCCTCGTCGGCGACGTGCTGCACGCGGCCACCGACCCGCTCGCCGCGGACGCCCGGCGGGGCCGCTGGACGGCCCCGTTGGCCGCCTGGCCCGGCACCGTCCCCGGCCCGGCAGTCCAGGTCGCTTCCGACGATCCGCCGCCGCCCGCCGATCCCCGGGTGCCCGCGCCGCAGCGCCTCCTCCGCGCCCGGCTCGCCGAGATCGGCAGCCTGGTCGGCGCGCCGTACCCGGGCCTGGTCGCCGCCCCCACCCTGTCGAACGGCGCCGTCGACCCGGTGGCCCTCCACGAACGCCTGGCGCGCCTCGGCGACCGCGAGCCGTGGTCGACCGACCTGACCCAGGCACTGCTGCGGCTGCCCGCCGTCGTCGACGAGCCGCTCGCCACCAGGGCCGAGGCGCTGCGCACGCCGGCGGGCGACAGGCTGGCGGCCTGGCTGCGCGGCGGTGGGCTGCCCCGTCCGACGCACCGGGTCGTCACCGTGCGACGTCGGCTGCCGCACGACTGGAAGGAACACGGGCTGCCGCCCCAGCGGACGCACGTCGAGCTCGCTGCGCCGGACGGCGTCGCCGATCCGCTCGGTCTGCTCACCGTGCCGGCACCGACCGAGACGTGGCACGGGGACTGGGTGGGGTTCTGGCCGGCGACGCTGCCGGGCTACCGGGGCCTGGTCGCCGCCCACGTTCTGCCGACCGTGGCGAGCGGTGCCGACCACGGCGTCTCGGGCGCCGCCGCCGTCCTGCCGTTGCTGGCCGAGGGCACCGGGGCCGGCGGCCCGGCCCTCGACCTCACGCTGGCCTACGGGCTCGGCGCCCGGCACGAGGTCGACCAGGTCGCCGCCCTGGATGCCCTGCTCCTGCTGGCCGCCGCCGGCGACCTGGACGAGCCCGCGGTCGGCATGCACCTCGGCACCCTGGCCGCCGACGGCGCGTTCCCCCTCTCCCGGGTGGCCCGGCCGCTGCGCGACGCGGCGGGCGCCGGTGCCCCGCTCGCCGTCTGGCGCCTCCTCGCCGCGACCCTGCCCGCCGTGCTCGCCGCCTCGCCCGCGCCGCGTGGCACCCCCGACCTGCTCACCCTGGCCGCGGAGACGGCCGAGGCGACCGGCGTACGGATCGAGGTGCCGGGCCTGGCAGCCGTCGCCGCCCGGGGCGGATCGACCCGCCTGGTCACCGAGGCACGGCGGTTGTCCACGATCCTCGGCCGGTAGGCGGCGGACCGCGCGGCGCGCCGCGATAGGTGGGCGGGCCGGGGCGGCGGCGCGGCCGTCGCGCGGCGCGGCACAGGCGGCGGAGTACGGCCCGCCGCTTGTCCGCGCCCGCCCGGGGGTGGATCCTCTAGGGAATCGACAGAAACGAATCTATGGAGGTTCGATGCGTCGTCGCCCGCTCGCCCTGCTCCTGCTCGCCGCGCTGCTGCTCGGCCTGCCGGCGCCCGCCCACGCCGCCCCCGGCCAGGCCGACGCCGCCCACGCCGCGGCCACGCTAGCGCAGGTCCGCACCGCCGGCACCGCCTGGGGGCTCGACCCCGCCACCGGCCGGATGACCCTCACCGTCGACGACACCGTCTCCGACCGGGACGTGGCCGCGCTGCGGGCGACCGCCGCCCGGGCCGGGGCGGTGCTCCGCCGCGAGCCGGGTGAGCTGCGCCTGCTCATCGCGGGCGGGCAGGCGATCTACGGCGGGAGTGGACGGTGCTCCCTCGGCGCCAACGTCCGCCGGGGCACCACCTACTACTTCGTCACCGCCGGCCACTGCACCGCCACCGCCTCCACCTGGTACGCCGACGGCGGGCAGACCGTCGTCCTCGGCACCCGGGCGGGCAGCAGCTTCCCCGGCAACGACTACGGGCTGGTCCGCTACACCGGCTCGGTCCCCCACCCCAGCGCCGTCTACACCTACCCCGGCCTGCTCACGATCAACGGCGCCGGCAACGCCTACGTCGGCCAGACGGTCTGTCGCAGCGGCTCCACGACCGGGGTGCGCTGCGGCACGGTCACCGGGCTCAACGTGACCGTGAACTTCGCCGGCGGCGCCGTCAGCGGCCTGATCCGGACCAACATCTGCGCCGAGCCGGGCGACAGCGGCGGGCCGCTCTACGTCCCCGCCACCGGCGTCGTCCTCGGCATCCTCTCCGGGGGCAGCGGCAACTGCACCACCGGCGGCACCACCTACTACCAGCCGATCACCGAGATCCTGGCCGCGTACGGCCTGACCATCCCCTGACCGACCACGTGCCCGGCCCGACCCGAGCGACGGGCCGGGCCGGGCACGGCCGGTCAGCCCTTGCGGCCGCTGGCGGCGATGCCCTCGATGAAGCGACGCCGGGCGGGGGAGGAACAGCGGAGGTGGAACACCCGGGCGGAGGCCGAATGACGCCTTCGGCACCGACGAAGGATGGTCAGGCCGCCCGGGGGGTGAGGAGGTAGTCGTCGGCCTCGGGGCTCCACCGCAGGTCGACCACGCCGCTGGTGGCGGCCGCCTTGCAGAACTGGAGGAAGCTGCGGTAACCCAGCTTCTTCTCGCTGAAGTCGGGCCGCGCCCGGCGCAGCTGGTTCTTGAGGCCGGAGAGGGCCACCGCACCCTCGGCGCCGGCGAGGTCCGTCACCACCGAGCCGAGCAGCCCGAACGCCACCTCCCGGTCGCCGTGCTCGGGCAGGGAGACCTCGGGGTCGCCCTTGGCGGGGCCCTCCGCCAGCTCGACCACGTTGTGCCCGGCGAGGTGCCGCAGGAGTTCCCCGAAGGTGCGGAACCCGTAGTCGGACTCGCTGAACGTCGGGTCCTTGCGCAGCAGGGTGCGCTTCAACGTCGAGGCGGTCACCTCGCCGCTGGAACTGCCCTGCAGGCCGGCGACGGTCTGGGCCACGAGCACGGCGAGCGTGTCGACGTCCCGGACGGCCTCCTCGGCCGCCGCCTGTGGCTCGGGCTCGGGCTCCTGCTCCACCCGCGGCACGTCGGGGCTGGGCAGCCGGGCCGGGCGGCCCCGCCGGACCCGGGCGGGCGGGATGTCGACGCCCTCCAACCGGTCGTAGTAGAGGAACTCGTCGCACGCGGGGGGCAGCAGCGCCGAGGTCGAGTTCTCCACGCCCACGCCGATGACGCGCTTGTTCAGCTCGCGGAGCTTGTGGACCAGCGGGGTGAAGTCACTGTCACCGGTGCAGATCACGAAGGTCGAGATGTACCCGCGCTCGAAGGCCAGCTCCACCGCGTCCACGGCCATCTTGATGTCGGCGGCGTTCTTGCGCGAGGCGCCCATCCGCTGGGGAATCTCGATGAGCTCGACGTGCGACCGGGTCAGCATCCGCCGGTCCTCGTCGAAGTACGACCAGTCCGCGTACGCCCGGCGCACCACCACCCGGCCGCGCTCGGCGAGGGCGTCGGCGATGGGACGGAAGTCGAAGGCCACGCCGCCGAGGTGGTCGCGTGCCCCCAGCGCGAGGTTCTCGTAGTCGAGGAACAGGGCGATGCGGTCTTCGTGATCCACGCAGGTCAGCCTACCCCCGGCGAGGTGCCGCGCCGTCCCGGTCCGCCGCCGCCCGCGGCGGTGTCGGCCGTGGCGGATGCCGGACCTAGCGGTGGCCGACATCCGGATGCCGCCCGGGCTGCGCGACGGCGCGGGCGCGGCCCGCCGCGCCGCGGGCGTACGACGGCGCGCCGAAAGTTGCGCTCCCGCTCTCCCGATGTTCACGCCCACACCGCTAGCATCGCTGCTCATGAATACGAGGAGCAGTGCCCGCTCGGGGCCCAGAAGGCTGGCGATGGCGTTCGCGCTGGCCGTCGTGCTGGTGGCGCCCGTGGCGGTGACGGCGGCGGCGTCGGCCGCCACCACCCTGACCGTGGCCCAGGCGCTCGCCGCGCAGGACGGTCGGACGGCCGCCGTGACCGGCTACGTCATCGGCCAGCCGACCAGCAGCACGACGGTGCTCAGGTCCGGCTTCACCTCGGACACCGCGATCGCGATCGCCGACACGGCGGCCGAGACCGGCACGAGCAGGATGCTCTACGTCCAGGTCACCACCGCCTACCGGAGCACGTTCGGGCTGCTCACCAACCCGAGCCTGCGGGGCCAGCGGATCACCGCCACCGGCACGTTGACCGCCTACTTCAGCCACGGCGGCCTGAAGAACCCGACGGCGATGACCCTCGGCGGCACCGCGCCCTCGCCGAGCCAGTCGCCGACCCCGGTCCCGACGACCAGCCCGGTACCCGGCGGCGACTACGACTCCACCTACTACGCCAACGCGATCGGCAAGTCCGGCACGGCCCTGCGCAGTTCGCTGCACTCCATCATCAAGGTGCAGACGAAGCTCTCCTACGACCAGGTGTGGGAGGCGCTGCGGGACACCGACCAGGACCCGGCCAACAGCAACAACGTCATCCTGCTCTACACCGGGCGGTCCCAGAGCAAGACCAGCAACGGCGGCGGCGTCGACGACTGGAACCGCGAGCACGTCTGGGCCAAGTCGCACGGCGACTTCGGCACCGCGACCGGCCCGGGCACCGACGTCCACCACCTGCGGCCGACCGACGTCTCGGTCAACTCGACGCGGGGCAGCAAGGACTTCGACAACGGCGGCAGCCCCGTCGCCGAGGCGCCGGGCTGCTACACCGACGCCGACTCGTGGGAGCCGCGCAACGCGGTCAAGGGCGACGTGGCCCGCATGATCATGTACATGGCGATCCGGTACGAGGGCACCGACGGCTGGCCCAACCTGGAGCTGAACCAGTCGGTCAACAACGGCACCGCCCCGTACCACGGCCGGATGTCGGTGCTGCTCCAGTGGAACCAGGCCGACCCGCCGGACGCGTTCGAGAAGCGCCGCAACCAGCGGATCTACGAGCGCTGGCAGGGCAACCGGAACCCGTTCGTCGACCACCCGGAGTGGGCGAGCGCCATCTGGGGCTGATCCCCCCGCCCCACGCGGCCGGTCCCCTCGCCCGGGGGCCGGCCGCGCCTCGCGGTGGACCGCGTCGGGGTCGGTCAGCCGGCCGGCCCGGCGACCGCCACGGGGCGGCCCGGCGGCTCCGGGACGAACGGCAGGCTCTTCGGCTCCACCGGCCGGGGCCCGCCGGCCGGATGCCGCCACAGCCCGCGCTCGCGCAGGATCGGCGGTCGGGGCGGGGCCGAGGCGTGGAGCGCCGCTCAGCGGAGGCGGGCGTACGCCAGCGGCAGCGGGCTCGGCTGGCCGCTCCACGTGCCGGTCAGCACGGCCCCGTCCGACGCGGTGCCGCCGTCGAGGCGGCGCACGACGGCCAGTTCCACGGGATCGGTGACGATGAGGGTGAGGTCGTCCTCCACCACGCGGCGCACCGCGCCGACGGGCGGGACGTCGGCGCCCCGGGTGCCGCTGCCGGCGATGGCCATCGTCGGCTCGCGGTGCTCCCGCCGGCCGTCGACCTCGAAGTACTCCTCCGCCTGCCCGGCGTCGGCGAGGACGGCTGCCGCCAGCGTCGCGGCGTAGACGGGGTCCGCGCACGCGTCGTAGACCCAGCGGCGGCCGAGCACGGAGTGCTCGGTGGTGCCGACGAGCCAGTCGTCGCCGCCGTCCAGGGGTGCGTCGCGGTAGGTGAGCGGGACCTGATGGATCGGCCCGTCGCCGGCCCGGACGAGCAGCGTCTCCACGCCGACGGCGCCGGCCGGGTCGTCGAACCGGTAGGCCGCCACGCGCTCGACGTCGCCGTCGGCCGGCCCCTGGTACCACGGCCGGCCGGGCAGCCACGCCGCCAGGAGTGCGAACTTCGTGGGGTGCATCTTCGCCCGGTGCAGCAGCGCCATACGTCGCATCGTAGGGGCACGGCCGCGCCCCGCGCTGACCCGACCGTGCCCGGCGGCCCGGTGGGCCGGTGCCGGGCACCGGACCACGCGGTGGCGTAGCGGCGCAGCCCGTCGACGTCGGACCGCGTCAGCCGGCCCTGCGCGGCCAGCAGGTCCAGGTGCGCGGCGGGCAGGGGAGCAGCGGCGACCGCGACCGATCAGGGCCCCGCCTGGCCCGGCCCCTCGTCGGCGGCCGCGACGAGCATGGCGACGAAGCGGTCGCACCAGGCCGCCACCGTCGTCCGGTCGAACAGGTCCGTGGAGTACTCCACGACGCCCCGCAGGCCGCCCTCGTGCGGCGTGAGGATCGTGGCGTAGTCACGGCGCGCGCAGGCGAGCCCCTGGTCGGTGGCGCGCGCCACGATCCCCGGCAGCCGCACGTCCGGCATGCCCGGATTCCAGCCGAACAGCATCGTGGCGACCGGTGGCGGCATGCCGACCCGCCAGTCCGGGTCGAGGGCCGCGTACACCTCGGCCAGGGGCGCCGGCTGGTGCCGGATCGCGTCGAGGAACGCCTGGGCCGTGCCGGCCACCAGCTCCGGAAAGGACACCGCGCGCTCCAGCGGTGGCCGCAGCAGCAGCGGGCTGGTGAACAGCCCCACGACCGACTCGTCCTCGCGGTTGTCACGGTGGGCGTACGGGCAGGCGAGCACCACGTCACGGATGCCGGCGAGTTCGCACAGGAGCAGCGCGTACCCGCTGGCCAGGACGGGGAACAGCGTCGTGCCGCAGCGCTCGGCGAGGCCGGTCAGGCGGTCGGTCAGCTCGCCCGGGACGTCGAAGGTGAACTCGCTGCCCCGACCGGAGAGCCGCGCCGGCCGAGGGCGGTCGGTCGGGAGCGACAGCGCGCGGGGCGATCCGGCGAGCTGGTCCCGCCAGTACCGCAGGACGGCCGGCGAGACGACGGCCGCCCGTTGCCGGCGCGCGTGGTCGACGTAGCGTGCCGTGGGCGCGGCGGGGGCCGCACCGGGACCGACCTCGGCGGCGTAGCCCCTGCCCAGCTCGTCGAGCAGCTGGAGCATCGACCAGCCGTCCCCGCACAGGTGGTGCACGACGAACATCAGCACCCAGGCGTCGTCGCCCAGCCGCGCCAGCCGGGTCCGTAGCCATCGTCCCGTGTCGTCCGGGAAGGGCTCGCGGCCGGTCCGCACGCACCACCGCTCGACCTCGTCGGCGGCGAGGTCGAGCACCGGCAGCCTCCCCGGCCGGGCGGCGAGCACCTCCTGGACCAGCTCACCGTCCCGTTGCACCAGGCGGGTGCGCAGCGCCTCGTGCCGGGCGACCAGGCCGTCGACCGCCCGTTCCAGGGCCGGCACGTCGAGCCGACCGGTGAGGGTCACCCGTACCGCCATGTGCACGGCCGACGGGTCGGGGGCCTGCCGCTGGCGGTGCCACATCAGTTCCTGCTGGTAGGTCGCCGGCGCCCGGTCCACGACCTCGTCCGGGGCCAGGTCGCGGTCCACGATCTCCGCCCCGCCGTCCACGGTCAGGTCCCGCGCCATCGCCCGGATGCCCGGGATGCGCAGCACCCGGTGCGGGCCGACCTTCACGTCCAGCAGGTCGGTGAGCCGGTTCGCCAGCCGTACGGCCGCCAGGGAGTGACCGCCCGCGGCGAAGAAGGGGACGTCCACGGGCAGCCGGGCAACCCCGAGCTCGGCGCACCAGGCATCGTGCACGAGCTGCTCCAGGTCGGTACGGGGCCGGTCGTCGCCACCGGTCACGGCGGGTGCCGGCAGCCGGGACCGGTCCACCTTGCCGTTGTCCGTGGTGGGCAGGGCGTCCAGCAGCACCCAGGCCCGGGGCACGAGGTGTGCGGGGAGACGCTCGGCCAGCACGGCGGCAAGTCGGTCGGCGCGGGTCGCCGCCGGTCCCCCGTCGTCGTCCGCCACGACGTACGCGGCGAGGTACGGCTCGTCGCCCCGGTCGTGCCGGGCGACGACGGTGGCCTGGCGCACCCCGGGCAGCAGCGCCAGCTCCGCGGCGGACTCGCCGGGCTCGGTCCGCTGTCCGGCGATCTTGACCTGGTCGTCCACCCGGCCGACGAATTCGAGGGTCCCGTCGCCACGTTCCCGGACCAGGTCCCCGGTGCGGTAGACCCGCGCCCCGGGCAGACCGGGGTCGGGCAGGAAGGCGGCGGCGGTCGCCGCGGGCCGGCCGAGGTAGCCCCGGGCGACGCCGGCCCCACCGACGTACAGCTCCCCGACCGCCCCCCGTGGCACCGGCACGCCCGTGTCGTCCAGCAGGTACAGGCGACGGTTGTCGACCGGGTCGCCGATGTCGACCGGCCCCGGGTCCCCCGCCCGCACCGGGCCCGCCGTGGTGACGATGCTGCTCTCGGTCGGACCGTAGGCGTTGATCACCTCGGCCGGGAAGCCGGCGGGCGGTCGACGCCGGAGCTGGCTGCCGCCCACGACGAGGGTGCGTGGGGCGCGGGCCGGCATCGGAAGAGCGAAGACCAGTTCGGCGAGCGGCGCCGGCAGGAACGCCACCGTGACGCCCCCGCGGGACCACTCCTCGACGAGCGCCGCGGGGTCGGCTCGCGCCTCTTCCGGTACGAGATGCACGGTGGCGCCGGCGGCGAGCGCCGGATGGATCTCGGCGAGGTTCGCGTCGAAGCCGAGTCCGAGCGCGTGGCCGACGGTGTCGGCTTCGGTGAGGGCGAGGGCCCGCACGTGCCAGTCGACGCTGTCCACGGCGGCCCGGTGCGGCACCAGGACGCCCTTCGGCCGCCCGGTCGAGCCGGACGTGTGGACGCACCAGGCCACCTGCTCCGCCGCCGGCACCCGGTCCGGAGCCGGCAGGTGCGGGTCACCGGAATCCTCGACCCGCAGGCAGACCGCGTCCGCCGGCGGCTCCACGTCCCTCGTGGTGACCAGCAGCCGGGCGCGACTGTCAGCGAAGAGGGTGGCCACCCGGGCGGCGGGCAACCGTGGGTCGAGGGGGAGGAAGCCAGCGCCGGCGATCAGCACGGCGAGCTGGGCGGCGATCAGCTCCGGTCGGCGCGGCAGGAGCACCGCGACGAGGTCGTCGGGCACGACGCCCGCCGCGGCGATCCGGCGGGCGAGCAGGTCGGCCCGCTCCCGCAGTTCGCGGTACGTCCACCGGGTCGTCCCGCACACCACCGCGACGGCGTCCGGGGTACGGGCCGCCTGCCGCAGGAACAGCTCGTGCAGCCGGGCGTCGCCGACGGGCGTTCGCGGCCCGTGCAGGCGATCGGCGGAGTCGTCCAGGTACGCCGCCAGAGCGGACAGCGGCTCGTCAGGCTCCCGGGTCGCCCGGTCGAGCAGCCGTTCGACGTAGTCCAGCAACCGGCGCACCGTCGCCCGGTCGAACACGTCGGTCCGGTACTCGACGTGGCAACGCACGGTGTCGCCGTGCGACAGGTGGACGACCAGGTCGACCGGGGCCTTGTCCAGGCCCACCGGGATCGGCTCGGCGGTGACTCCCGGCAGGTCGAACAGGAACGCCGGGGCGCCGCGCTCGTACTCCACGACCACGTCGAAGAGCGGATGGCGACCGGCCTCCCGGTTCGGGGCGAGCGCGCGGACGAGGTCGTCGAATTCGACATCCGCGTGTTCGTAGGCGTCCGCCGAGCGGTACTGGATCCGGGCGAGCAGCTCCCGGAAGGTGGGGTCACCGGCGAGGTCCAGCCGCAGCGGCACGGTGTCGACGAAGAACCCGATCAGACCTTCGGAATCCTGGTCGCGACCGCTCATGCCGGTGCCGACCACCAGGTCCGGTTGGCCGCTGAGCCGGAACAGGGCCACCCCGATCGCGCTGAGCAGGGTGGTGAACGGGGTGACCCGCTCGGCGAGCGCGAGCCGCCGGATCCGTTCGGTCAACTCCACCGGGAGCTCCGCGAGGAGACTCTCACCGGCGGCCGAGACGGTGGCCGGCCGCTGCCGGTCCGAGGGCAGGACGAGGGTGGGCGGCAGCGGGTCGAGCAGGTCGAGCCAGTACGCCAGGCTCCTGCCCAGCCTCTCCCGGTCCGACCGGGCACGCGCCCGGGCCAGTTCCGGGTAGGTGACCGGTAGCGGGGGCAGCGCGGCCGTCGTGCCGGTCGAACGGGCCCGGTAGCACGCACCGACCTCGCGGGTCAGGACCGTGTGCGAGCCGCCGTCGGTGGCCAGGTGGTGGAACGACATCACCAGCACGTGGTGTGTCGGGGAGAAGCGCAGCAGCTCGAAGGCGAAGACCGGTCCCTCGACGAGGTCGAACACCCGCGCGCTCTCCCGGGCCATCGCCGCCCGCACCACGGCGTCCTCGTCGGCACCGGAGTGCTCCCGCACCGGGAGGTCCACCGCCGTCGTCGGCCGGACGACCTGGCACGGTTGCCCGTCGACCTCGCGGTAGGTCGTCCGCAGTGGCGCGTGCCGGTCCACGACGTCCTGCAACGCCCCGCGCAGCGTTCCCGGGTCGAGCGCGCCGCACAGCCGCACGGCCGCACCCTCCGTGTAGGCGGGGGTGCCCGGGTACGCCTGCTCGACGAGCCAGAGCCGCCGCTGGCCGGGCGTCAGCGGCGCGGTCTCGACGGCCGTCGGCGCGGCGATCCCGACGGCCCCCGGCGCCGCCGTCCCGGTGACAGCCGGCGCCGCCGTCCCGGTGGCAGCCGGCGCCGCCGTCCCAGTGGCAGCCGGGACCGGGACCGCAGCCGGGGCGGAGGCCGCTCCGCCGTCACCACCGCCATCGGTGCTGGTGCTGGTGCTCGTCCCACGGCCGCCGCCGAGGAGGGCGAGCTGCTCGCGCATCAGGTCCAGTTGGCGGTGCACGATCGTGACGAGGTCGGCCGACACGTCCCCGGGGGCGCCGACCGGACCGGGCGGCGCCGCCGACGCGACGGGCACGGCAGGCGACGCCGCGGGCACGGCAGCCGACGCCGCGGGCACGGCAACCGACGCGGCGGGTCGGCCGGTGGGCGGGGCCGTCGGAGGCAGCACGCCCACCGGGGCGCCGCGGGTCACCACCTCGGCGAGCCGGCGGGGGGTGTCGACGGTGGCGAACAGGTCCCGGACCGGAACCCGCACCCCGAACGCGTGGTCGATCTCCCGGGACATGGTGATCAGGAGCAGCGAGTCGGCACCGAGGCCGAGGAACGTCTGGTCCGGCTCGACCTCACCCACGTCCAGTCCCAGCCGCTCGGCCGTCAGGGCTCGGATGCGTGCGAGCACGTGATCGGCCCCGGCACCGTGCCCGGCAGGCGGCCGGGGCGGTTCCGGCTCGGCTGCCGCCGGCGAGCCGGCCACCCCGGGCACGGCGGGCGCGGAGGGCGCGGCGGGCGCGGAGGGCGCGG
>NZ_JBFABB010000069.1:0-36840 GCF_040640035.1 Micromonospora sp. NPDC023633
GGCACCACCCCGGTCGTCCCGGTCTGCGGCAAGGGATCCGGTCGCGTCTCGATCGCCGGGCTGACCTGTTACCGGCCCGGGCAGCGGTCGCGGTTCATCTACCGGACGATCGTGCACCGCGGCCGCAAGAACGAGCGCCGCAGCTTCAGCGAACGCGACTACATCGCACTGCTGGATGCCGCCCACCAACAGCTCGACGGCCCGATCGTGTGCGTCTGGGACAACCTGAACACCCACGTCTCCGCCGCCATGCGGCAGATGATCGACGCCCGGGACTGGCTGACCGTCATCCGGCTACCGGCCTACGCCCCGGACCTGAACCCGACCGAGGCAGTGTGGTCCCACCTCAAACGCAGCATCGGCAACCTCGCCGTGACCGGCGTCGACCACCTCCTCGCGATCATCAAGAACCGACTCAAGAGCATCCAGTACCGCACCGACCTACTCGACGGCTTCCTCGCTCACACCGGACTGACACTCGAACCCGACACAACCTGACCGTTCAAGATCTGTAGCAAAGCCGCACACCCCAGCCCCGGACAGGAAGGCAGCGAGAAGGCAGCGAAACGGCCGGAGGGCGTCGACAACGGGCGACAGCAGTCAGCAACGGAGCCGCGTTTCGAGGTGCAAGAGAGCATCGGATGACATCCGACGATGCGCCGCAACCGCGTTCACACCGAAGAGGTCACTGGTTCGATCCCAGTATCGCCCACCAGGTAGAGGCCCGGATCACATCGATGATCCGGGCCTCTAGCCATTCCTGAGTGACTAACTGAGTGACGCCGATCCGGACGAGGTCGACGAGTTGGGCGGCATCTGCACGTTCAGCCAGCCTCGCACGCTCTACTACGCGGCGGATGCCCTCGCTTGGCTTCCAAACGAGCAGGCCAGGTTGTCGACTTCTCAACCCGGGCCGTCAACGCCTACGCCAACCCCAACGACCCAGCAGGGGCGTTCGGCGACCAGGCAGGATCTCAAGCAGACCTCGCGATAGCCCGGATCGCTGCCCGTAACTTGGAGGGCGCCATCGACGCCGTCACTCCGGTGCTGGAGTTGCCGCCGGGTCAACGCATCAACGGGATCGTCCACTCGGTGCAGCGCGTTCACTAGTGTCCCGAGTCGTTAATTCGGCCGCAGATAGTAAGCTGTCGGGATGGCCGGTCGTCCGCGTGGCGTGGACTGACTGATGACGAGCGTGCGTGTCTGACCCGGTGGGCACGGCGCGGTAAGTCATCGCAGGCGTTGGCGTGTCGCTGCCCGGTTCGCACGGGTGGAGCCACGCCGGACGGCCGGACAGTTCGTGGAAGGGCTGCTGTCGGACGCCGAACGCAAGACCTGCTGGTCGCTTGCGGAGCGGGCAGGTCACGATGATCCGCAGGCGATGCAGCGGCTGCTGCGCACGGCGGTGTGGGACGCCGACGCCGTCCGCGATGACGTGAGGGCCTGGCTGGTCGGCCAGCTCGGTCACCCCGACGCGCTGTTCGTTCCCCCGTGCGAGCAGCGCCGTCCTCGACCGCTCGACGCATGGCGCGATGCGACGCGCGATGCAGGGGAGCGCGGTCATAGGTCTCGGTGTGGCCGGGGTTGAGCAGCAGGTTGAGCGCTGTGTGTGCTCCGGTGCGTTGCGGGTCGTCGTGGTCGCGCCAGCCCGATGGATATTCATGCCGGTTGGGGCTGGTCGATGTGGTGGTCCACCCAGCGTTCGGGAATGGTCAGGGCGTCGTCGTCGACGGCGGTGGCGGTGCTCTGGGCGTGCTGGTGGGCCGCCAGTTCACCAACTACAGGTAACGCAGCCCCGGCCGGCCTGGTCATCGCGTCGACCACGCTGCTTCACCTGGGCAGACGTCGTCACCAGTGGTCGTCCTTCGTCGTTCCGGATCGGCTTTCGACGGCCTGGTGACGGCCTGGACACAGACATTCGGCGAACCGTGACGAGAGTGCCGGCTCCCTACAAAATCGATGGTGCCAGGTCGCTCTTTGGGTTTGGGTGAACCATGAGCATCATTTTGAGCACCCCGAGCGTTGATGAGCTGTCACCAGCGGTGGACGCGCTCAAGGGGTGGCAGCACGACGGGGGACCGCTGCATCTGCATCCCGGCGATCTCGGCTGGCACTCGATACGTGGTGCCGAGGCTACGGCCGCTGCCATCCGGATGTGGTCGCGCGACGGGGAGGTTCTCGCGATCGGGCTGCTGGACGGCCCCGAACTGGTGCGCATGGCCGTCGCTCCCAATTGGCGTGATGACGAGGCATTGGCCCGCCGGCTCGCCGCTGATCTGGACGAACCAGGGCGTGTCCTGGCTCCCGACGGTGCGACCGTCGAAGCCCGAGGTGCGGGGCTTCTCACCCAGTTACTGCTGAAGCGGGGTTGGGAGCGGGATGAGCCGTGGACAACGTTCCACCGCAGTCTCTCGGACCCGGTGGAGGACTGCGGTCTGCGCATCGAGACGATCGAGCCCGATCGCGCCGAGGTGTGGGTCGCCGTCCACTGGTCCGCGTTCCGCGGGTCGCCCTTCACTGATGCCGACCGACGCCGCACGGTCGGAGGTTGGCTCGCCATGGTTGGTGGCCCGTTCTACGGTGACGCACGCTGCCTCGCCGCATTCGATCAGAACGACGACGCCGTGGCAGTGGCGGCTGTGTGGTCAGCCGGCCCGGGGCGGCCAGGATTGCTGGAACCGATGGGCGTCCACCGCAGTCACCGAGGCCATGGTTACGGCACGGCGATCACGCTTGCCGCCGCTGCGGCCCTTCGCGACATGGGTTCGTCCAGCGCGAGTGTGTGCGTGGAGAGTTCCAACGTCGGCGCCGTAGCTACCTACACCTCGGCCGGCTTCACGCCGTCAGACGAGGTGGCCGATCTGCGCCGCGGTTCCCGGTGACCACCGGGCGAAGGTCGATACCCGTCGGGCAGGTAGTCGTAGCCAGCGGGCCGCACTGATCTGGTTCTAGTCTGGTCGACGCCGCGCGTGCGTACCTCCAGATCGGCGATGTGACCGAGGCGGCTCGGTCGCTGATGCGGGCCGACAACATCGCGCCGTCGGAGATACGGCACCGACCGGCGGCGCGGAACGTCGTCGTCGAGGTCGCCCAACATCCGGACGCGCCTACGGCGATCACTGATTTCGCCACCAGTCTGGGCCTGGTCTGAGCGCGGGCGCCCTTCGGACGACCGGACGTGGGGATGTCCGCCTCTGCTGTTACTTTGCCGGCCGTGAATGACCAGTTGACATGGATCGACCGGATCATCGAGGTGACCGGATGGTGCCACGAGCCCGAGGGTGGTGCCGGCTGGGAGCAGGTGGAAACCGAGCTGGGCGTGGCGCTGCCGTCGGACTTCAAGGAACTGTGTCGATGGTTCGTGCCGGGGGCGTTCTACGCGTACCTGGACCTTCTGCGGCCGACCGACGACCACGCGCGGCCGCTGCTTCGGACGTGGGCCTTTTCTCGGCAATGGGCAGCCGGGCATGAGTCCGCGCGGCTGTGGGCCCCCTACGAGATGTACGAGCCCGACAAGGGATCGGGGCTGATCCAGTGGGGCAGCGATCAGACCGAGGGGGAGTACTACTGGCTGGCGGACCGCTCGGTGGAGCCCGACCGGTGGCCTGTGGTCGCGCGGTGGGACGGCATCGAGCCGTGGCACCAGCTCGACATGTCGACGGCCGAGTTCGTCTACCGGGTGATCGCGGATCCGGAGTTCAAGCCGTTCACGGTGGCCGACCCACCGCGGCGACCCTTCTATCTGCCGCACTGGGCGCCGCTCCCGATGAACGCTGACGACTGGGACGCTCTCACCGACCCGAATCGCAAAGGCTGAACCACGTCCTCGGACCGCTGCCGTTCGGGGGCAACAGTCAGCGGCCCGACCGGCTTCGCTGCGAAGCCGTCCTGGCGCACCTCTGCGGAGCTGCACCCGTCCCCGCGAGTTCGGGACGGGTGCGCCGCCGTCGCCTCCACCGGGGAGGCGACCGCGGCGCCGACCACGCCCCGCACACCATCGCGCTCTGCCGTCTGTGACGGCCTTGGATCTGAATGCTGGTGCGCGGCTGCGGCTCAGACGCCGCAGGAGACCGTCGCGCCTCCGCCGGAGAGCAGGTCGCTTCGGGACCAGCCCGACACGCCGGTCGCGCGGTTGTGCAGGTAGGTCCAGCGGGCGCCGTCGTGCCCGGTCCGCCAGCAGCGGAACGTCGCGGTCTGACCGGGCTGGCCGTGGCCGCGTGAGGTGCAGTCGGGGCCGGGCCCGGTGCGGATGTTGATGCCGGTCCCGGCGAACATGCCGTTGACCTGCGGCTCGAAGCTGGCGATCCCCTGCGGGCAGGACGCTTGGGCCGGAGCGGCGACCGCCAGCACGGCGGCGCCGCCCAACATGACGGCGGCGATCGAAATACGCGCGAGTCTCATGTGGATCTCCTCGACGATGTGACGGAACTGCGGGCTCAGCCGTGCCGGTGGATGCGGGATCAGAAGTGGGGATCGAGACCGCTGCCCCAGGTGTACGAACCGGTGGCGGACAGCCGGAAGTCACATTGGATGTGGTACGACCAGCCGCCGTTCTCCTCGGTGAGGTAGCTGTGATGCCGGTAGGTTCCGGCGCTGGGGACCCCGGGCCAGAGTTGGTCCGTCCAGGTGTACGTGCCGGGCAGGATGCGGCCGGTGTAGGTCTCGCATGGTGCCGATGTGGGGAAGGTCCACCAGCCGTAGGTGCCGTCCCTGAGCGTGATCTCGCGGCTGACGAGTGCGACCGGCATCCCGCTGTTCGGCGCGGCGGTCAGGTCTTGGGTCTTCTGGTTGTAGGCCACGTCGGCGGCCCGCGCCGTGCCGGACATGACCGGCAGCATGGCGAGGACCAGGGCCGCGGCGGTGGCCCGGTAGAGTCTCTTTGCCCACGAGCGCATGATTTTCCCTTCTCAGTGCTGTCGCTTCGGACAAGCCGACTTCCTGAGACGAGACTGCCCGCCGCATTCACACTTGTCGTTGTGGCGGGGTGCACAGGTGTTTAGTCTCCGTGCACGGTCGGGAGCTGCTGGCGAAACTCGCTGGGCGATTGGCCGTAACGGGCGCGGAACGCCTGGCTGAAATGCGCGGCGCTGGTGAATCCCCACCGTGCGGCGATCGCGTGGATCGCACGGGCGGCGAGCCGGGGTTCGGCGAGGTCGTGTCGGCACCGCTCGAGGCGCTGTTCGCGGATCCAGCCGGCGACGGTGTGCTCCTCCTGCTGGAACAGCTTGTGGAGGTAGCGCACGGAGATGTGGTGCGCTGCGGCGATCACGTCCGGGGTCAGGCCCGGGTCGCCGAGATGGCCGCGGATGAAGGCGTGGATGCGGGCGGTCAGCGCCCGCCGGCGCGTGTCCGCGGGGACGACCTTCTGGGTGTCCAGCGCGTCGGCCAACGCCGTGATCAGCACGTCGAGCGTCAGGGTGGCCACCCGCGCGGTCTCGGCCGGGGTCAGTTCGTCCATCTGGTCGGCGAGCTGTAGCAGGAAACGCGACGACAACGCGCCGACGCCGCGGGCGCCGGGAATGCGGACGGCGCTCAGTTCACGCAGTTCCCGGGGAGGAAACGGCAGCAGAGCGCGTGGGAAACGCAGGAGCAGCATCCGGCTCGTCGAATCGTCCGGCCGGAGTTCGGCCACGTACGGACGCGAGGTGTCGTAGAGCACGAGATCCCCGGCGCCGAACTCCGCGCGTCTGCCGTCCTGCGTCAGGGTGCCGCTGCCACTGACCATGCAGCTCACCTTGAACACTTCCGGGTCGGCCTGCCGGATCAGCCGGGGCGTGCGGCGCACCGAGTGCGCCGTCGTCGTCATCAGGGTCGCCTGCACCGGGCCGAACTCGCTGATGCCGACCCGCGCCTCGAATCCGGTCTCCGTCTGCCGCTCCCGGGCCAGGTCGTACGGTACCCAGAGCTTCGCGCTGACCTCGCGCCAGAAGGCGAACCGGTCGCCCGGCGAGACGTCGGCAGTGCTGACAACGTCCATCGACCAACCATAGTGACCGACCCGGGCGAGCCCATCGAATCAAGCCCGTCCGGTGGCCACTTCGAAGCCCTGCTGCCAGGGGAGCGAGCGTACGGCTGCGTCGTAGGCGTGGTCCGAGCCGCCGCCGGCCCCTCAGACATCGTGGACGGCGCCTCTGCGGGCCGCACGGTGTCAATGAAGGTCGTACGGATCCCGGGCAGCCAGTGCCGCAGCCTCCGACAACCCGAG
The DNA here is from genome assembly GCF_040640035.1 of Micromonospora sp. NPDC023633. Classification (NCBI taxonomy): domain Bacteria; kingdom Bacillati; phylum Actinomycetota; class Actinomycetes; order Micromonosporales; family Micromonosporaceae; genus Micromonospora; species Micromonospora sp. NPDC023633. Next base: position 6,206 of record NZ_JBFABB010000069.1, read on the forward strand.
GCGGCTGGCGACCCGCCGCCGCGTCCGGACCTGGGCGCGCGTTCGTGGCCGGAACTTCGGCTCCCGCGAGCACCCGCAGACCTGGAAACCCTCGTAGCGCAGCCCCGCCCCGAGAACCGCCGCTGCCAAGGCCGGGGGAGAAGGTGTCGACAGCAACCGGCCGGGACGACGACATCCGCCAGCCGCTGAGCGAGGACAGTCGCCCGTGGCGGACGACAAAAACAAAGGCAGGGAGATTGTCAGCTCCCCGCCACTCTCAACATATATCGCACCCGGGGCCTTGCGGCAAGACCCGGGTCGTGCCGCAGAATCGTCGACCGAGGGCAGAACCTGCCGAATTTAGAGATTCGTGACGTACGCGTGCTGTTGTCGGCGTATGGGCCAGGCAGGGACGTCGAACCGCAGGGCCGCGAACCGGCGCGGAGGGTGCGGGCGTACGCGCCGCCGAATGCGTGGAGCGGCTGGCCGGATCTCGACCTGAATGAGAGGTTCCATGATTGACGTGATCGTGGTCGGCGGTGGCCCGACCGGCTTGATGCTCGCCAGCGAGCTGCGGCTGCACGGCGTGCGCGCGCTCGTGCTGGAGAGGGAGGCGGAGCCGACCAGGTACGTCCGCGCGCTCGGCCTGCACGCGCGCAGCATCGAGGTGCTGGACCAGCGCGGGTTGCTGGAGCGGTTCCTCGCGCTCGGCAAGCAGTACCCGGTCGGCGGCTTCTTCGCCGGCATCGCCAAGCCGCCGCCGGACCGGCTGGACACCGCACACCCGTACGTCCTCGGCATCCCGCAGCCCACCACCGACCGCCTGCTGGAGGAGCGCGCCACGGAGCTCGGCGCCGAGATCCGGCGGGGCTGCGAGCTGGTGGGGCTGGGCCAGGACGACGACGGGGTGACCGCCGAGCTGGTCGACGGCACGCGGCTGCGCTCGCGCTACCTCGTCGGCTGCGACGGCGGACGTAGCACGGTGCGCAAGCTGCTCGGCGTCGGCTTCCCGGGCGAACCCACCCGGGTCGAGACGCTGCTGGGTGAGATGGAGGTGACCGCGGACCCGGAGACGGTGGCGGCCGTGGTGGCCGAGGTCCGTAAGACCCAACTGCGGTTCGGCGTCGGCCCCCTCGGGGACGGGGCGTACCGCGTCGTCGTGCCGGCCGAGGGGGTGGCCGAGGACCGCACGGTCCCGCCGACCATCGAGGACTTCCGGCGGCAGCTGCGGGTGTTCGCCGGCACCGACTTCGGCGTGCACTCACCGCGCTGGCTCTCCCGCTTCGGCGACGCCACCCGGCTGGCCGAGCGCTACCGCGTCGGCCGGGTGCTGCTGGCCGGCGACGCGGCACACATCCACCCGCCCACCGGTGGGCAGGGGCTCAACCTCGGCATCCAGGACGCGTTCAACCTCGGCTGGAAACTGGCCGCCGAGGTGCACGGCTGGGCGCCGGAAGGGCTGCTGGACAGCTACCACACCGAACGGCACCCGGTGGCCGCCGACGTGCTGGACAACACCCGCGCGCAGATGGAGCTGCTCTCCACCGAGCCGGGTCCCCGGGCGGTGCGCCGGCTGCTGTCGGAACTGATCGACTTCCAGGACGTGAACCGGTACCTGACCGAGAAGATCACTGCCATCGAGATCCGCTACGACTTCGGCGAGGGGCACGAACTGCTCGGCAAGCGGATGCGCGACATCGGCTTGACGCGGGGCCGCCTCTACGGGCTGCTGCACGGCGGTCGCGGACTACTGCTCGACCGGACCGGCCGGCTCTCGGTCGCCGGGTGGGCCGACCGGATCGACCACGTCGTCGACGGCAGCGAGGAACTGGATGTGCCCGCCGTGCTGCTGCGGCCGGACGGTCACGTGGCCTGGGTCGGCGAAGACCAGGCGGACCTCCTCAGCCAGATACCGAGGTGGTTCGGCGCTGCCGTCAGCTGAGCGCGCAGTGGGAGTACCCCCGGCAGCGCGTTGGTGGTCGCCCGAGCGGGGGGCTGGTCGTGGGCGGCCTCCATCGGGAGGACCCGGGGGGCCGTGACGTGCCCAGGCCCTGGTCGACCGGGACCGGGCCGTCCAGGGCCTGACTCGCCGTGCGTGTCGAGCGCCGCGTCCAAGCCCTGCTCAACGCGCGTCGACGAGTGGGCCCTCGTCGCGGGACAGCCGGATGAGCAGGTCCCGCAGGTGCTTCGCCTCGTCCGGATCCGTACCGCCTCCGTAGAGACTGGCGACGGCGGCCCCGTCCGCGGCGAGGGTGATGAGCCGCACCCGGTCCGGGTCCAGGCCGTCGGCGTCCAGCGCCTCGTTCCAGGTCCGGTTGTCCTCCTGCAGGAACTCGGCCACGGCCGGAACGCCGGCCAGCGTGGCGGCCAGGATGACGTGCTCCGGGACCGTCGACCCGTCGCCCAGCCCGTCGAGGGTCGCCCTGACGTAGCCGCGTACCAGCCGGCCCCGGGCGTGGTCGCGCGGATCGACGGCGGCGTGCACGGCGGTGGTGAACTGCTCCGCCAGGTCGCGGGCCAGTTCCAGCAGCAGCTGTTCCCGACTGCGGAAGTGGTGCAGCAGCCCGCCCTTGGAGACCCCGGCGGTGCGGGCGATGAGATCCAGGCTGACGCGCGCACCGTGTGCGACGACAGCACGGGCGGCAGCATCCAGCACCACCCGGCGGGTCCTGGCGGTGTCACGTTCGCGAGGCGGCATGCCCGTGTCCTCCGTTCCTGAGCTTTCCGACCGCGCCGGTGGGGTGTCAGGCGCATCACCACCTTAGCCGACCAAATGGCTTGCACAGCCGACCATTTGGTCCGTAGTTTGGCGGCATGAGCGATGCGGATCTGGCACCCGGCCCTGCCGGCGCTACCGCCGCCAGCGGACGCGCCGGCTTCCGGCAGTGGGCCGCCCTGGCCGCGTTGACCTTGGCCGTCACACTGCTGGCCGTCGACGGCACCGTGCTGGCGCTGGCCGTGCCCGCACTGGTCGCGGAGCTGGAGCCCACCGCCACGCAGCTGCTCTGGATCGGCGACGCCTATTCCTTCGCCCTCGCCGGCCTGCTGATCAGCATGGGGACGCTGGCCGATCGCATCGGGCGCAAGCGGCTACTGCTGATCGGCGTCGCCGGCTTCGGCGCCGCGTCGCTGCTGGCGGCCTTCGCTCCCAGCGCCGGCTGGCTGATCGCGGCCCGGGTGCTGCTCGGCGTGGCGGGCGCCACGCTCATGCCCTCGACGCTGTCGATCGTGCGCAACATCTTCACCGAGGCGCGTCAGCGCACCCGCGCCGTCGCCGTCTGGTCGGCCGGTGCCTCCGGCGGCGCGGCGCTCGGGCCTCTGGTCGGTGGAGTTCTGCTGGAGCACTACTGGTGGGGCTCCGTCTTCGTGATCAACGTCCCGGTCATGCTGCTGGTGCTGGCCGGCGTCGCCGCCCTGGTGCCCGAGTCGCGCGACCCGCGTCCCGGGCGCTTCGACCTGCTCAGCGCCCTGCTGTCGGTGGCGGCGATCGTCGCCCTGGTCTGGGCCGTCAAGCACGCCGCCAACGCCGGCCTCGACCTGGCCGGTGTCGGCGCGGCCGCGGTCGGCCTCGTCGGCGCGGTGCTGTTCGTGCGCCGTCAGCGCCGCCTGTCCGCCCCGCTCGTGGACCTCACGCTGTTCGCCCGTCCGGTCTTCACCGGCACCGTCGTCGCCAGCCTGATCGCCATCTTCGCCTTCAGCGGCCTGCTGTTCTTCTTCTCCCAGTACCTGCAACTCGTGCGCGGCTACTCGCCGCTTCAGGCGGGCCTCCGTGAACTGCCGCTGACCCTGGCCTCCATCGCGGTCGTCGCCATCGCCGCTGCCGTGCTCGCCCGCCTCGGCGTCGGGCGTGCGCTCAGCGTCGCGCTGCTGACCGCGGGCGCCGGCATGGTCGTCCTCACGTTCGGCGAGGGCTATGCGGGCTACGCGCCGCTGGCACTGGGCCTGGTCGTCATCGGCCTGGGCGTCGGCCTCGCCTTCACCGCCGCCACCGACGCGGTGCTCGGCGCGGTGCCGAAGGACCGGGCGGGCTCCGCCTCAGCCATCTCCGAGATGGCGTACGAGCTCGGCGTCGCCCTGGGCATCGCGCTGCTCGGCACCCTGCAGACCGTCCTCTACAGGTCGGCCCTGCCCGACCTGTCGACCCTGCCCGGCCCGACCGGCGACGCGGTGCACGAGTCACTGGCCGCCGCCGACAAGGCGCTGAACGGCGACGGGCAGCAGGGAGTCGAGATCCTGGCCGCCGCCCGCGAGGCCTTCGTCCACGCCATGCAGGCGACCTCGCTCATCGCGGCAGTCCTGCTGGTCGCGGCTGGCGTGGTCGCCTGGAAGCTCGTCCCGTCCCCCCGCGCCTCGTAGCCCGTCGGCGTCGCGTTCAGTCGAACCAGTTGAACAGCAGATCTCCGAGCCGACCCGGCTGGTGGTAGGCGACGTCGCGGCATTCGTCCTCGGCGAGAAGCCGCACGTGACGGTCGCCGAGGGGCTGGGCCAGCTCCGCGGCGGTCGCGACCCGCAACCCCGCCTGGCGGAAGGCGTCGCCGGCGGGTACGTCCACGAACCTCGCGGTGACCGAGTGACGGTCCTGTGGCTCGGCCGCAGCGACCAGCGACACTGCGGCGTTGAACAGGATCTCCAGCGGCGTGCCGTCGCGGAGCCGCACGCCGACCCGGTAGTAGTTCCGGCCGACGGCGGGCTCCTCCACAGCAGTCGTGACGACCCCGCCGAACGCCCTCATGCCCTCGTGTACCGCGGCGAGCCACGCGGCACGAGCGGCCGGATCGCGGCGAGGCTTCGTCACCCCCGCCCGTGGCAGGTGTCCGCTCACTGCCCTCTCCTGCCGTCGATGACTTGTTTTCCGGGCCCGCTGGAGCCACAGCTCGGTCACTCGATCAGGTAGCCGACCGCCGCGGAGCCGGACGTGATCCGGACCCGGTAGCCCCACCGTCGCAGAGCCTGGGCCATCTTGCTCGCGCCGGCCGGATTGGCGGAGTGGACATGGACGACGCCGATGTCGAACGGACGGCCTTCGAAGGCCGCACGTTCCAACACCTCCACGACCGGCCAGATCGTGTCGGCCCCACCGAGATCGTGATCGAGCCACAGCTCGTCCAACCGCTGGTCGTGGTGGCCTTTGAGAAGGGCGACCCCCGCGGCGCTGCTGCGTGCCACCTCGGCGTCACGGCCGTCGACGAGGGTACGCAGGTCGTCAATGAGCACGATTCGCCGAGGCTTGCTGCCGTCCACCGGAGCATCGTGCCCCATCACCCCGGGATCCGGGGCCCGGCAAACCGCCCCCCTCCCCGTGGTTGGGGACAGCGCCCGGCCGGCCGAGGACGTGGCGGGCGGCTCCGCCTCGACGGGGGAAGTAACCTGCTAACCGTCGACGGACGGCGCCGTGAGCGGGAGCCGGACGTGACCGCCGCAGGCGGCGTCGGGCTGACGGGCTCGGGCCGGCCGACCGCTTCGCGAGGAGACGACAGTGAGCAGAGACGCCCTGCGGTGGCCGATGTCGGTCGTCGCGTTCGTACTGGGCCTGACCGTGTTGACCGGCTGCGCCATCGACAAGGGCACGGCCCTCGCCGCGGATTTCGCGGAAGACTGGGCCGGCACGTCGGACGTCGCGGACATCGACACCACCAGGGACAACACGCTGCCCTTCCTCGGAACGGCGACCGGCGTGCTGATCGTCGAGGACGGCACGTCGGCCGACCGCGTCACCGAGCTGGCGGGAAAGCTGCGGGAGTACGTCGTCCGCCACGACACGATCACCGGCCGGATCACGGCGGACGGCGTCACCTTCACCGTCGTCGCGGACGAGGGGCGTACCGGCGAGGTGCTGGCGCTGTGGCGGTCGCTGACGGCGGACGACCGGGTGGTGGGCGGCGACGTCAGCGATGCGGCCGGGAGAGAGACCGGTCGCTGGCGGGCCAAGGTCACCGCGGTGGACGCCGCCGGCGCGCTGGCGGTGTTCATGGACATGGTCGCCGACGGCGGTCGGCACCAACCACTGTCGGACGTGACGTCCCTGGAGGTCGGCACGGGGCGCGGTGCGCGCTCCGGGCTCTCGGTGGAGACCGGCTTCGACGGCGGCGTCCCTGCCGAGGCGATCGCCGCGTACGAGGCGGTGGTCGTGCGGTGCGCCGTCGTCCACGCCTCCCTCAGACCCGATCGGGCGAGCATCGTCGTGGCCGCGAGCGTGGACCGCGCCCGAGCCGGCGAACTCGCCAGGCAGGCGGCGCCGACCCTCGACGCCGTCGAGATCACCAGCGCCAGCGGAGGCTGATCTCTGGCTGGTCGTGGGCGGAGACCCGCCCTACTCGGGAGGCGGGCGGTAGGGGAACGCGCGGCCCGCCCGCCCGACGACGAAGCCGGTCGCCACCGGGACGTCGCATCGCCAGACTGTGCGGATGAGCGACGCGCGGGTACGGCCGACCACCCTCGAACGGCACCTCGGGGTCGAGCCGGACAGCTGGGGCCGGGGAGTCGGTCGGCACCTGGTGCGGGCCGTCCCCGCCCACCTGGCGGGCGCGGGGTTCGTCCGGGCCGAGCTGAGCGTCTACGTGGACAACCCGCAGGCGGTGAGACTGTACGAGACCACCGGCTGGCTGCCGTACGGCGAGGCCACCCCGCACCCGCGCAGCGGTCGCCTGGAGCAGCGGTACCGACTCGACTGGTGACCGCGAGAGGCGCGAACCGTCAGCCACCGTACGGGATAGGATGTCGCGACGTGTACCGACGGACGGATGTTCGGATGGACCTCTCCGGGACGTTGCCCGAGCCGCCCCGCGACCGCCGATGACCGACCTGCGGCAAGCCCACGACGTCGCGCACGCGATCGCCGCCGCGGCCCTGGGCCGCGATCCCGGCCCGATGCGCACCGCTGACAGCAGCTCCCACCACGTCTACGTCGGCTCGGACGTCGTCGTGAAGATCATCGACGCCGCCGGTCACTCGCGACTGAACCGGGAGATCGCCCTCGCGCCCCACCTGCCCGCCGGCATCACGGCTCGTCTGCTCGACAGCGGGCTCCACCAGCTGGAGACGCACGAGGTCCGCTACGCCTGCTACGCCCGCGTGCCGGGGGTGGCCCCCGGCATGAGCATGCCCGGTGTGGACGGCGGGACCGCGCGCCGGTTGGCCGAGGAGGCAGTCCAGCGGCTGCACGCACTGCACAGCTGGACGCCGGCGGCCGACGCCCGGCAGACGCTGGAAGAGACGCTCGACCACGGCGGGTTCGTCAGCCGGGCCGCGCTCCTCGCCGAGGTGGAGAACCTCGCCGCCCTGAACCGGGACGGAATCGTGCCTCGCCGGGTGCTCGACGGCCTCACGGCGATCGCGGAGCGTGCGCCGTCGCACGCGCGCGCAGTCGTCCCGGTCCACGCCGACTGTCACTGGGGAAACTGGCTCGCTCACGATCGACGTGTGACGGCGCTGCTGGACTTCGAGTGGGCCCGCCTCGGTGAACCGGCCGACGACTGGTTCTTCCTGGCCCGGTTCGCCGGCCCACACATCGAGGCCGTCCTCGACGTCGTCGCCGGTGCGACGACGACGTCCTCGGCGACCCTCCGCGCCGAGTGTGAGGTTCGCGAAGCGAGCCATCTCGCCTCGGACCTGCGCATCGCGCTCCAACGCCCCGACGCCCCCGCGCACATGGTCGCCGACAACATCCGTCACCTCGACGAACTCGTCGTGGGACGCCTCTGGTGGCGCCACGCCCCGTGACCGGGAACGGTCGGCCGCACCGGAACGGCTGTCAGGCCCCCCGCCGGCCGGCCGGAACCCGGCTCTGGTTCCGCGACATCCGTCGGGCCACCGGACCGCGCGCCCGTCCGGGGTCGCGGACGGGCGGTCCCGTCGTCCGGCGGGGCGGACCGGCACCCGGTGAGGGTGACGATCCCCCGATCCCGCAGAGCGGGGCGAAGAACCGGGGGAAACTGCTCTAATCGGATGGAAGAAGCGGACGTCGAGCCGCTGCCGCCACCTGACGGAGGTGCATCAGCATGCAGATGACCGCGACCGACAACCATGCCGTGGCCCAGGCGGTCCACGACGTGGGCTCGGCCCTCTGGTTCGGTGGCACGGTGATGGGCGTCGCCGGGGTCAACAAGTCCGGCAGCGACCTGCAGCAGGGCATCGACCGGATCCGGGTCGCCGAGTCGGCGTGGGGCCGGTTCGGCCCCGTGCAGTGGCTGGGCATCGGCGCCACCATGCTCGCGAGCCTCCAACTGGCCCGCACAGGCGGACGCCGGATGGCGTTGCAGAAGGGCTTTGGCAGGGTGGGCGTGGCCAAGGCGGGCATCACCCTGCTCGGCGCGGCGGCCACCGGGTACGCCGCATACTGCGGGAAGCGGATCGGTCAGCTGGCCGAGGAGGCGCACCGGCGGGAGGACAGGATCGAGGTGCGGGACGCCACCCTGCCCACCCCGCAGACGCCCGACACGATCGCCACCTGGCAGCGTCGGCAACGGCTCGCGCAGTACGCGGTGCCGGCCCTGGCGGGGGCCAACATCGTCTGCGGCTCGTACCTGGTGCAGTCCTACCGGACGGGCGCGACCGCCAAGGGTGTGCTGCGCCGGCTGCTGCCCGGCTGAGGAGGGCGACGATGACCGACAGCGAGGATCCGCCGCCCCTGGGCCTGCCGCCGGAAGCCGACGCGGTCGAGCAGCGGCAGCCGTTGCTCGACGAGGGCCAGCCCGACGAGACGCCGGAGGCGCAGCCGCTGGACGCGACGGAGGCCGACCTGGCCGAACAGGGCGCCTCCGTGCCGGGCGAGCACGACCTGCCGGCGGGTGACCTGCCGGCGGACGCCAACCCCGCCGACGCCCTGGAACAACGCCAGCTGGTCGAGCGCGGCGACGAGGACCGCCGGGACTGAGGTGCGCGACGTGCGGGCCGGGGCCCGCAGTCTGCGCTCCGCGGCCGATCGGCGTGATCGGGAGACGCGACGGCACGCGATGCCCGGAAAGGACGAGCCGTCATGGCGAGGGAAAGACGCGCGCTAGGTGGGCGGTGGCCCGCCGGGTGGCCGCTGCTGGTGGCGGTCCTGGCGGTGGCTGCCGTCTCGGCGTTGCGGCGGTGGCCTTCCGACGCCGTTGCCGCCTGGCCGGACGTTCTCGACGGGGATACGGGCCCCCGGCGTCGGGTGGAGACCGGGCCTGTCGCGGTCGCCGAGCCCTGCGACGCCCGGAGCGCGGCGGATCTCGACGCCCGGTGACCGGCCGGCCTCGCCCGGCGACCGGATCCCTAGCCGCGCTCGTCCCATCGGTCGGCGTAGGGGAGGGCGAGCAGCCGTACGAGGTCGCACAGCTCGCCGGACGCGTCGTGGTCCCGCAGCACGGGCGGCGCGTGCCGCAGCACCCACATCGACAGCGCGAGGCACGACGTGTCCTCCTCGTCGCGCCAGCTCGACCAGGGCAGACGGTCGCCGCGCAGGTCGAACATCCACTCGTCGACCGCCGCGACCAGCCGCCGCCGGGCCGTCGGGTCGGCCAGCAGCTCCGCCCAGGTGGTCAGCCACGGGGCGAGCTGCCCGGTGACCTCGGCGACGAAGGCCAGGGCCTCGTGGGCGGGGACCTTCGCCCCAGGGTCGACCAGGGTGTGCTGCCACCAGGCGGCCAGGAACTCCCGTACCGCGTCGCGTTGCGCGGCGGGCCAGTCCTGCCAGCGGCCGGTGACGAACAGGCGGGCCAGGCTGTCCATCCCCGAGATGAACGCCACCTCGCCCGCCGCGAGGCGCCGGGTCACCGGGGGCAGGATCCGGCGCAGCAGCGGCCCCGGGTAGTGCCAGTCCGTGGTCCAGTACGTGCGGCGGAGCAGATCCTCGTCGAGCGGCGCGTCCGGGGTCTTGAGCAGTGCCAGCTCATCGGCGCTGCCCCAGTGGCACTCGCAGTTGGACTCCCGCCGGTGGGCGGTCATGCCCCGGAAGGCGGCGGCCACGCCCGCCAGCGCCGCCTCCAGGCGGCGGTTCACGTCGGTCGGATCAGGGGTCACGGCGGGGCCGCCTTCGAGGACTCCGGGGCGTACGCCTGCCGAAGAGAAGGATCCTAGACCGCGTCGCGGGCCTGGCGTCCGCGGGAGCCACGCCGGCTTGCCGGCAAGGATTGAATGGTGGTTCAATCCTTGCGTGGTCTACCGGAGCACCGATCGCGTGAAGGCCCGGCTGAGCGCGTCCCGGGAGCGGATCATCGCCGCCGCGCTGGAGATCATGGCCGAGCGCGGCTACGCCGGCTGCTCGGTGGCCGCCGTCGCCGAGCGGGCCGGGTTGGCGACCGGCAGCGTCTACCGGCACTTTCCCACCAAGGCCGACCTGGTCGCCGAGGTGTTCCGCACGGCCTCGCAGCGCGAGGTGGACGCGGTGGCCCGCGCGGCGGCGCTGGAGACCACCGTCGCCGAGCGGGTCTCCGCCGTCATCGAGACGTTCGCCGGCCGGGCGCTGCGGTCCCCGCGGTTGGCCTACGCCCTGCTCGCCGAGCCGGCCGACCCGGCGGTCGACGCCGAGCGGCTCGTCTTCCGCCGCGCCTACGCCGAGCTGATCGCCGACTACGTCGCGGAGGGGGTGGCGAAGGGCGAACTCCCCCCGCAGGATCCCGAGCTGACCGCCACCGCGTTGGTCGGCGCCCTGGCCGAGGCCATGGTCGGTCCCCTGGCCGCCGGGGTCGTTGGGCCGCGCACCATCCCGCACCTGATCACGTTCCTCCACCGCGCGCTGGGAGTGTCGCCGTGACGACGCACGAGGTCTTCAACCAGGTTCCCCCGCTGGTCGGTCACGACGCGGCCGACGACCCGGCGCTGCTCGACGGGCTCGAACGCGAGGGCGCCGGCTGGGCCGCCGCGGAGCTGCACGAGCTCGGCCGGTCGGGCGGCGGCGAGCAGGCGATCGAGTACGGGCGGCTGGCCAACGAACATCCGCCGGTCCTGCGCACCCACGACCGGCACGGCCACCGGATCGACGAGGTGGAGTTCCACCCGGCCTGGCACGAGCTGATGCGTACCGCGGTCACCCACGGCCTGCACGCCGCACCGTGGGCGGACGACCGGCCCGGCGCGCACGTGGCCCGCGCGGCCAAGTTCTACACCTGGCGCCCCGACGCCGGCCACGGCTGCCCGATCTCGATGACCTACGCCGCCGTGCCGGCGCTGCGGCACGCCCCGGAGCTGGCCGCGCGGTACGAGCCGCTGCTCACCGCCACGACGTACGACTTCGGGCTGCGTCCGCCGCTGGCCAAGCGGGGACTGCTGGCCGGCATGTCGATGACGGAGAAGCAGGGCGGCTCGGACGTACGCGCCAACACCACCACCGCGCAGCCCGAGCCGGACGGCACCTACCGGCTCCTCGGGCACAAGTGGTTCACGTCGGCGCCGATGTGTGACGTCTTCCTCACCCTCGCCCAGGCGCCGGGCGGGCTCACCTGCTTCCTCGTCCCGCGCGTCCTGCCGGACGGCACGCGTAACCCGATGCGGCTGATGCGCCTCAAGGACAAGCTCGGCAACCGCTCCAACGCCTCGGCCGAGGTCGAGTACGAGCACGCGGTCGCCTGGCGGGTCGGGGACGAGGGCCGCGGGGTGCGCACCATCATCGACATGGTCAACCTCACCCGCCTCGACTGCGTGATCGGCGCGGCGGCCGGGATGCGCCAGGGCGTCATCACCGCCGCCCATCACGCCACCCACCGGGGGGCCTTCGGCCGGTACCTCGTCGACCAGCCTCTGATGCGCAACGTGCTCGCCGACCTCGCGGTCGAGAGCGAGGCCGCCACCGTCCTGATGATGCGGCTCGCCGGAGCGACCGACCGGTCGGCGCGCGGCGACGCCGGCGAGACCGCGTTCAAGCGGCTCGCCCTCGCCGTCGGCAAGTACTGGGTCTGCAAGCGCTGGCCGGCGCACGCCGCCGAGGCCCTGGAATGCCTGGGCGGCAACGGCTACGTCGAGGAGTCGGGCATGCCGAGGCTGTTCCGCGAGTCCCCGCTGAACTCGATCTGGGAGGGCTCCGGCAACGTCGCCGCGCTGGACGTGCTGCGCGCTCTCGCCAGGGAGCCGCAGGTCATGGAGGCGTTCCGGGCCGAGGTGGGCGCCGCCGCCGGCACCGACGCCCGACTCGACGTCGCCGTACGCCAGGTGCAGGCCGACCTGTCCGACCACGACGACGTCGAACTGCGGGCCCGCCGTGTCGTCGAACGGCTCGCCCTGGTCCTGCAGGGCTCGCTGCTGGTGCGGCACGGCCACCCCGCCGTCGCCGACGCCTTCTGCGCCTCCCGGCTCGGCGGCGACCACGGCCAGGCGTACGGCACGCTGCCCCGCGGCGTCGACTTCGCCGCGATCATCTCCCGCGCCGTACCCAAGGTCAGCTGACCGGAGGCGCCGGTCAGCCCGCCGGGCCGGGGCCTTCGCGGGGAGAACCGTGCCGGGGCGCCGCCCCCGTCTTCTGCCGGCCGGAAACCGGACGCCAATCGTCGGTGCCGGTCGTTAGTCTGCCTGCGGACACTGCTCAGTACTGACAGGTCAAGGCACGGCCCGACGCCGGCCACAACGGGGATTTCAGGAGACTTCGTGACACAGCAATCCATCGCGACCTCGGACAAGCTCGACGCCTCGGTGCTCAAGGTGGCCGGGGTCGTCGTCCTCGGCGCGATCATGTCGATTCTCGACGTGACGGTCGTCACCGTCGCGCTGCCGACCTTCCAGCGCGAGTTCAACGCGTCGTACGCCGAGGTCGCCTGGACCATGACCGCCTACACGCTCGCGCTGGCCACGGTCATCCCGCTCAGCGGCTGGGCCGCCGACCGGTTCGGCACCAAGCGGCTCTACATGATCGCCCTGGCGCTGTTCACGATCGGGTCGGGGCTGTGCGCCAACGCCGACACGATCGGGCAGCTGATCGGTTACCGCGTGCTCCAGGGCCTCGGCGGCGGCATGCTCATGCCGCTCGGCATGACGATCATGACCCGGGCGGCCGGGCCGCACCGGATCGGCCGGCTGATGGCCGTCCTCGGCATCCCGATGCTGCTCGGGCCCATCGGGGGACCGATCCTCGGCGGCTGGTTGATCGACGTCGCGAGCTGGCACTGGATCTTCCTGATCAACCTGCCGATCGGCGCCGTGGCGCTCGTCTACGCCGCCCTGGCGCTGCCGAAGGACAACCCCGAGCCCTCCGAGTCGTTCGACTTCCTCGGCATGCTGATGCTCTCGCCGGGCCTCGCCCTCTTCCTCTACGGCGTCTCCTCGCTGCCCGAGACCGGCACGTTCGCCGACACCGAGGTGTGGGTGCCCATGCTGGTCGGCGGCGCGCTCCTCGTCGCCTTCGTCCTCTACTCCTTCAGGCCCCGGCATCCCCTGCTCGACCTGCGGCTGTTCGCCAACCGCAGCCTCACCATCGCGACGGTGACCATGTTCGTGTTCATCATCGCGTTCATGGGCGCCGGCATGCTGTTCCCGAGCTACTTCCTGCAGATCCGCGGCGAGTCGACGCTGGCCGCCGGCCTGCTCATCGCACCGCAGGGCCTTGGCGCGATGGTGACCATGCCGGTGGCCGGGATGCTGGCCGACCGGGTCCCCGTCGGCCGCACCGTGCCGTTCGCGCTGGCACTCATCGCCGTCGGGTTCTTCACCTTCACCCAGGTCGACCCGCAGACGTCGTACGTGCTGCTCTGCGGGTCGCTGTTCGTCATGGGCCTGGGCATGGGCGGCACCATGATGCCGATCATGACCTCGGCGCTGAAGACCCTGAAGGCCCACGAGGTGGCCCGCGGCTCCACCCTGGTCAACATCCTCCAGCAGATCGGCGGGTCCGTCGGCGCCGCGACGATGTCGGTGATCCTCACCAACGAGCTGAACGGCTCCCGGCCGATCCCCGGGGCGACCGACCCGAGCGGTGCGCCGGTGAGCGAGGCCGACCTCGCCATCGTCGTCCAGCAGCAGCCGGAGCTGGCCCAGCAGTTCCCGGTCGACCCGTCGCTCATCCAGCGTGGCCTCGACTTCGCCGCCAGCTCCTTCGCCACCACGTTCTGGGTCGCGTTCGCGTTGGTGCTGCTCACGTTCATCCCGGCCGCGTTCCTGCCCCGCCGGCGTGAGCCTTCGCACCTGCTCGACGACCAGCAGGCGGGGCAGGCGAAGGCGCCCGTCATCATCCACTGACGCCACGCTCGGGGCCCCCGGGACACTGCCCGGGGGCGCCGAGCGCCCGGCGGGTCAGCGCTGCCGTGGCGCGTGGGGGTGGTCGCCGTGGGTGCCGTCGTAGCCGGCGGCCTGGAGGGCGAACAGTTCGGCGTACCGGCCGCCGGCGGCGACGAGTTCGGCGTGACTGCCGGCCTCGACCAGCGCGCCCTCGTGCAGGACGAAGATCCGGTCGGCGTGCCGGACGTTGGCCAGCCGGTGGGTGATGAGGATGGTGGTCACCCGACCCTGCCGGTCCCGGATGGCCTGGAACAGGGCGTCCTCGGCGCGCGGGTCGAGGGCGGAGGACGGTTCGTCCATGACCAGCAGTTCGGCGTCGCGGAGGAAACCGCGGGCGGCGGTGATGCGCTGCCACTGGCCGCCGGAGAGGTCCTGGCCCTTGGCGAACGTCCGGTCGAGCAGCGTCTCGTACCCGTGGGGCAGGTCCTGGATCATGTCGTGCGCGACGGCACGGGCGGCGGCGGCCTCGATCCGGTCCTGCCGGGCCTCGCTCTCGACGTCGCCGACGGCGATGTTCGTGGCGGCGGTGAACGGCCACTTGTGGTATTCCTGCGTGACCACGGCGATGCGGGCCCGCAGCCCGTCGAGGTCCCACTCGGGCAGGGGCCGCCCGTTCCAGCAGATGACGCCCTCGGTGGGAGCGCGGAGGGTGGCGATTATCGCGGCCAGGGTGGTCTTGCCCGAGCCGTTCTCGCCCACGAAGGCCACCGTCTGCCCCGCCGTGATCGTCAGCGTCACGCCGTCGACGGCGGGGGTGTCCCGGTCGGGGTAGCGCAGGCTGACCTCCCGCACGGTCAACTCGCGTAGGGGGCCGGGCGCGGCGCCCGCGACGTCGGTGGCCGGGTCGGGCAGGTAGGCGGCGGCGCGGGTCATGAACCCGGTGTAGTCGCTGAAGTGCTGGCCCTCGGTGTAGACGCGGTCGACCTGGAAGGTGGCGACGGCCAGCGAGCGTTGCGCGGACTGCACCGCGACCACGCAGGTCGCCGCCGCCGCGAGCGGGATCTGGCCGTCGATGAGCAGCAGCCCGAGCAGGAGGTAGACCACGCCGGTGGCGACTCCTCCGATGACCGCCCCGACCGTGGTGGTCGTGGTGACCCGGCGGGCGAGGGCGAGTTCGATGTCGGTCTCCACCGCCATCACCCGGTCGTACTGGTCCAGCAGGAACCGGCGCAGCCCGTAGGAGCGCAGCTCCGGCGCCGAGTCCCGCTCGGCCATCAGCCGGTGCAGCAGCCACAGCCGCCGTCGCCGCACCGAGCCGGCCGTGTAGGTCCGGTACCGCAGGTGCCCGGCCCGCAGCGACGCCCAGGCCTTGGGCAGCGTCGCGACCAGCAGCGCCAGCAGCAGCAGCGGGTGGATGACGACGACGGCGACCGCCACGGCGAGCAGGCCGGCCAGCCCGGCGAGCAGGTTCATCGACGACTCCACCAGCGCGATCGTCGACTCGGTGCCCCGGGAGGCCCGCTCCATGTCGTCGGCGAACGCGTCGGCGTCGAACGCCTCCAGGCGTACCGCCGTGGACACCTCGAACAGGCCGCGCTCCACCTCCCGGCTCACCCGCGGGCTGAGCCCGTTCTGCGCGTACCCGGTGGCGATGCCCATGCCGGCGCGCAGCGCGGTCGCCCCCGCCAGCACGGCGAGCGCGGGCAGCGCGGCGACCACCTTGTCCGCGGTCGGGCCCCCGGCGAACAGTTCCACGAGCACCCGCTGGGTGGCCAGCAGCCCGAACGCGGCCATCGCCCCGCCGCCGAGCGTCGCGGCGGCCACCACCGAGGTGCGGAGCCGGTCGGCCCGCCAGCTGATCCGCACCGCCGTCCAGACCAGCCGGGGCAGCTCGGCGAAGACGGCGAACAGGCCCGCCTCCGCCCGGGCCCGCACTCCTGTCTCCCACCACATCGTGCGCAGCTCCGGCAGGACCGACTCCGTCCGTGCCGGTGCCGGCGGTGGCGAGGTGGTGTCCCGTTCGGTTCGGGCGGCGGCTCCGGTCACGGGCGTGTCTCCTCGCTGCGCGGTGACGTGGTCGCGGGCCGGGCCGCGGGACGGCGGGCGGCAGGGAGTCGTCCCCGCCGCCCACCACACCCAGAGCATCCGGCCAACTACCAATGGTCACCGCCGGCGACGCGCCGGTCCATCCCCCGGGGCAGGGAAGATGGCCGGATTCCGGCCGGTGTCCGCTCACCCGGAGCGGCGTCCTCCACCGCCCGGCGTGCCGTTCACACCGTCGTGGTCGGCTGTCGCGTGGGCTCGGTCGCGGCACTGCCACGGCGTGCGGCGACGAAGCCGAAGGCGGCGGCGGTGAAGAACATCAGGGTGCCGTAGATGACCGACGGCATGGCGATGTCGCTGTTGTTCAGCAGGGCCGGGCTGAGCGCGATCGTGATGGCCAGGGTGGCGTTGTGTACGCCGACCTCGAACGACGACGCGACGGACTCGCGGTGCCCGACGCGCAGCAGGCGCGGCGCCGCGTACCCGATTGCCAGGCTGATCAGGTTGAACAGCAGGACGACGAGGCCGACCGCGCCGATGGTGGCGGCGAGCTCGTCCTTGATGCCGAGCAACGCGCCGGTGATCACCACGACGAGGACGACGATGGAGAGGATCTTCACCGGTCGCTGCATGCGCACGGCGAACCCGGGCCGGCGCCGGCGGACGGCCATGCCGACCACGATCGGGATGAGCACCAGGGCGAACACCTGGATCACCTTGTCGAACTGCAGCCCGATGGAGCTGTCCGAACCCATGAACGCGGCGACGGAGAGGTTGACGATCAGCGGCAGCGTGAACAGGGCGAGCACCGAGTTGATGGCGGTCAGGGTGACGTTGAGCGCGACGTTGCCCCTGAACAGGTGGCTGTAGAGGCTGGCGGTGCTGCCGCCGGGGGAGGCGGCGAGCAGCATCATTCCGACGGCCAGCTCCGGGCGCAGGCCGGCGACGAGGACCAGGCCCAGGCAGATGGCCGGCAGGATCAGCATCTGGCAGACCAGGGAGACGAGCACGGCCCGGGGGTAGGCGACGACGCGACGGAAGTCGTCGACGGTCAGGGTGAGCCCCAGGCCGAGCATGACGATGCCCAGGGCGACGGGAAAGAGCACGATCGACAAACCGGAACTCACGGCGGCGGCCTCCTGATCGCGTACGCCAAGGACCACCGGATCGTCACACCGCGACAGAGCGGTGGGCATATCCTGGCGTGCGGAGTTTGCGCCCGACGCAAGTTGCCGGGCGACGCACGTCGGCGCAGCTCGTCGCGTTGGGCACACCGCTGCCCGCCTTCGACCTGCCCGACGTCGACGGCAGGCCGGTCAGGTCGGACCTCGCCGGACCCGCCCTGCTGGTCGCGTTCCTGTCACCACCGCGGCGGCGGTCGACCTGGTGCTCGCCGGCCGCGACGTGCCCGAGCCGCACACCCCGAGCCTGGGGTGCGGCATCAAGTGGTCGCCCGGCAACGAGCCGGCGGTCGTCGTCCACTGAGCGCCGGACCGCCCCCGGCAGCGGCGGCCGTCCCCACCGGGACGGCCGCCGGTCGGGGCTGTGTGCCCCGACCGGCCCGCCGTCGAGCGTGTGGGCCGACGGGATGCCGCCGCCCACGGGAGGCCTCCGGTCAGGCGCGCGACCACTTCTGGTTGGCGTCCCCGGTGCAGTCCCACAACTGGAGCTTGCCCCCGTTGCTGGTGTTGCGGTCCCGTACGTCGACGCAGCGGTTCGCGCTCAGGTTGACCAGGTCACCGGCGGCGTTGAGCGTGAAGCGTTGTGCCGGGTTGCCGTTGCAGGTGACGAGGTTGACCTCGGTGCCGTTCGCGGTGCCGGCCCAGGCCGGGTCCATGCACTTGCCCATCGCCCGGATCGTGCCGTCGGCGGCGAACGTCCAGGCCTGCGCGACGGTGCCGTTGCAGTCCCAGATCTGGAGCTTGGCCCCGTCGACCGGGTTCGCACTCGGGATGTCGATGCAGCGGCCACTGAGCGCGCCCCGGATCGCGGTGGTGCCCGGGGGGTTGCCACCCGAGGTGTAGCCCGAGACCCGCACGTAGTCCACGAGCATCTGCTGCGGGAACTGCGTGGTGGCGTCGGGGTAGCCCGGCCAGTTCCCGCCCACCGCCACGTTGAGGATCATGAAGAAGGGGTGGTCGAACACCCAGCGGTTGCCGCCCAGCCGGCCCGGGTCGACCCGGTGGTACTCGACGCCGTCCAGGTACCAGATGATGGAGTTCGGTTCCCAGTCCACCCGGTAGGTGTGGAAGCCGTCGGCGAGCGGCTGGCCGATGGTGCGGCTGCCGGTGATGCCGCCGCCACCCGAGTAGCCCGGGCCGTGGATGGTGCCGTAGACGGTGTTCGGCTCCCGGCCGATGTTCTCCATGATGTCGATCTCGCCTGCGTTCGGCCAGCCCACGCTGTTCATGTCGTTGCCGAGCATCCAAAACGCCGGCCAGATCCCCTGACCGCGGGGGATCTTGATGCGGGCCTCGAAGCGGCCGTACGCCTGGGTGAACGTCGCGGCCGTGAGCAGCCGGGCCGAGGTGTACTCGCACCGGCCGTAGTGGCACTGGTAGTTGGCGGGGTTCTCCCGGCGGGCGGTGATCACCAGGTTGCCCTGGCCGTCGTGCGCGGCGTTGCTCGTGCTGTTGGTGTAGTACTGCCGCTCGTTGTTGCCCCAGCCGCCACCGCCGATGTCGAAGCGCCACTTGCTCTGGTCGACGGGCGTGCCGGCGGCCGCGTTGAACTCGTCCTGCCAGGTGATCCCCCCGATGGCGGCCTGCGCCGGTTCGGGGTGGACCGGCACGGCGAGGGCCGCCGTGGCACCGATGATCGCGGTCGCGGCGAGGGCGAGCGCCCACGGCCGGCGACGGGTACGGACTCTGAACATGTAGGACCTCCTTGGCATCTGTGCCGTTGCGGCGTGTCTCGCGGCGTCGATCGGCCGGTCGGTGCGGGCGCGACGGCGGACGGATGTCGGCTCAGCCGCGACGCCACTTCTGGTTGGCGCCGCCGACGCAGTCCCACAGGTGCAGGCGGGCGCCGTCCGAGTCGTTCCACTCCTTGATGTCGACGCACTTGTTCGCCTGCGGGTTGACCAGGTCGCCGGCCGCCGAGAGGACGAACTGCTGGGCCGGGTTGCCGCTGCAGTTGGCGATCTGGATGGTCGCGCCGTTGGCGGTGGATCCCCAGGCCACGTCCATGCACATGTTGTTCTGGGTACGCAGCGTGCCGCCGGTGAAGGTCCACGACTGCGCGGCGGTGCCGTTGCAGGTCCAGGTCTGCAGGGGAACGCCGTCGGAGAAGTTGGAGTTCGGCACGTCGATGCAGCGGTTGTTCCAGTTGCTGATCAGCCGGCTCCCGCCGCCGCCACCGGTGGTCACCAGGGACAGCCCGTAGACGCCGAGGATCTCGTTGACCGGCTGGAACCAGGTCGTGCCGCCCGTGGAGCAGTTGCCGGAGCCGCCGGAGGTGACGCCCTGGGCCTGGTTGCCGGAGATCCAGGCCCCGCCGGAGTCGCCACCCTCGGCGCAGGCGTTGCTGCGGGTCAGGCCCGACACCGCGCCCTGCGGGTAGTTGACGGTCTCGTTGCGGCCGAGGATGGTCCCGCAGCGCCAGCCGGTCGTACGCCCGGAGCGGCAGACCGAGCTGCCGATCGCCGCGTCCTGCGAGCCGGCGACCGTCACGTTGCCCCCGGCGTAGTTGTTCACCCAGGGCTGCGGCGTCCAGGAGCCGTTGGTGCGGACCCAGCCGTAGTCGTTGCCGGGGAACGACGACCCGGCGAACGTGCCCTGCGAGACGTTGTTGAAGCCGAGGGTCGGGCTGCCGACGCCTCCGCAGTGGCCCGCCGTGACGAAGCCGCCGACGACGGCGAAGCCGACGGAGCAGAGGGTGTTGCCGTTGATCACGTACTGGTCGCCGCCGCGGATGTCGTAGAGCGGCCGGGGCGCGTCGGTGGCCGTGACGACCCGGATCGCGTCCGTGGGCACGCCGCTGGCCCTGGCGTACGCGATCGCCTTGTCGGCGGCGCCCGCCCGGGCCGTCACGACCACACTGTTGCGGGCGACGTCGACGTGCCAGCCGTGGACGTCGCGGGGGTCGGCGGCGGCGGTGCGCCGGTCGAGGGCGCGCTTGACCGCGTCGAGGGTGTGCTCGCTGCGGGCGACGACCGCGACGTCGGCGCCCTCGGCGCGGACTGCCGGGGCGAGCGCCGCATCCGTGACCGCGACGGTGAGGCGCTGCCCGCCGGACGGGATCCACGCGCCGGCGAACGCCGGGCCGAGCTTCGCGCGCAGGCGCCGCTCGACCACCGGCGCCGCCGCCTCGGTGCGCAGGCGTTCGTCGACCTGCGCGGGGGTGAGACCGAGGTCGCGGCGCATCGCCTCGACCAGGGCGGGGCTGGGGCCGGCCGTGGCCGCCGTGTCGCGGGCCGGGGCGGCGGGGGGAGTGTCGCTCGCGTGGCCTGCCGTGGGGGTCAGGGTGACGAGCAGGAGGGCGGCGGCGACGGGACCGAGCACGCGCAGTCTTCGAGACAAGGGGATCCTCCCGGGTGGGCGAGGGCGGCAGACGGGATCAGAGAGCGCTCTCTGAAAGAAGTCTGTCGATGTCCCGACACATCTGTCAAGAAGGTTGCCAGTGGTGGCCCGGCCGTCGCCCTGGGCGACGACCGGCGCGCCGGAGCGACCCCGGAGCCCGCCGGCGGGCGGCGCGAGCGCCGGAGCGCGCCCGGATCAGGCGGTGGAGAGCAGGCCGCGCGCCGCCTGGACCTGGTCGACGGCCCGGCGGAGGGCGGCCACGATCCGGTCCTCGCCGGCGGCGCCCAGCCGGGCCACCGGCACCGACAGGCTGATCGCGTCGGTCGCCGGGGCCGCCAGGGGTACGGCCGTCGCGAAGCAGACGATGCCCTCGGTGTTCTCCTCGCGGTCCACCGCGTACCCCTGTGCCCGGACGGCGGCGAGCTCGGCGCGCAGCGCGTCCCGGTCGGTCACGGTGTGCGGGGTGAGCGCGGGCAGCGGCCAGGTCAGCAGTCCGTCGAGCGCGTCGTCCGGGCGCTCGGCGAGCAGCGCCTTGCCCAGTGCGGTGGCGTGGGCCGGCAGCTGCCGGCCGATCGCGCTGTAGAGCCGCAGCGGGTGCACCGACTCGCGCTTGGCGAGGTAGACGATGTGCGCGCCGTCCAGCCGTCCGAGGTGGACGGTCTCGCCGAACTGCCGCGACAGGTCGTCGAGCACCCCGCCGAGCAGGCCCACGGTGTCGTCGCTGGTGAGGTACGCGGCGCCGACCTGGAGCGCGCGCACCCCGAGCCCGAACCGGGTGCCGGTCGGGTCGCTCTCCACCCAGCCGCGCAGGGCCATGGTGCGCAGGATGCCGTGCAGGCTGCTCTTCGGGATGTCCAGCGCGCGGGCCAGGTCGACCAGGGAGCGCCGCTGCGGCGAGGCGGCCAGCGCCTCGAGCACCTCCAGCGTCCGCGTGGAGGACTTCACCGGTTGGAACCCGCCGGGCAGCGTCATGACCGCCACTGTAGCGGGGTTGACAGCCCGGTCGACGGCGCTAGGGTCACATATGTGACTGGCGTACAGAATGATGAACAGAAGAACGCGGTCGTCGCGGCCGTCGGTGCGGCCCGGATCCTGCCGGTCGTCGTGCTGGACGCCGCCCGCGACGCCGCCCCGCTGGCCGACGCGCTCGTCCGGGGCGGGCTGCGCTCGGCCGAGGTGACCTTCCGCACCGACGCCGCGGCCGACGCGATCCGCGTCATGTCCGAGCGACCCGACCTGCTCGTCGGCGCCGGCACCGTGCTGACCCCGGCCCAGGTCGACCGGGCCGTCGAGGCGGGCGCCCGGTTCGTCGTCACCCCCGGGTTCTCCCCGGCGGTCGTCCGGCGCTGCCAGGAGCTGGGCGTGCCCGTCTTCCCCGGCGTCGCCACCGGCACCGAGATCCAGATGGCCCTCGACGCCGGGCTCGACACGGTCAAGTTCTTCCCCGCCGAGCAGCTCGGCGGCGTCGGGATGATCAAGGCGCTCGCCGCGCCGTTCCGCTCGGTGCGGTTCATCCCGACCGGCGGGGTCAACACCGGCAACCTCGCGGACTACCTCGCCCTGCCCGCCGTGCTGGCGGTCGGTGGCACCTGGATGGTCGCCCCCGACCTGATCGCCGCCGGGCGTTGGGACGAGGTCGCCACCCGCACCGCCGCGGCCGTCGAGGCCGCCCGACCCACCGCGGAGGCCTGAGCCGTGCTGTCGATCCGTCCGGCCGGCGAGTGCCGGTACGACCTGGTCTCCCTGGGCGAGATCATGCTGCGGCTCGACCCGGGCGAGGGTCGGGTGCGCACGGCCCGCACCTTCCGGGCCTGGGAGGGCGGCGGCGAGTACAACGTGGCCCGCGGCCTGCGCCGCTGCTTCGGGCTGCGGACCGCCGTGGTCACCGCGTTCGCCGACAACGAGGTGGGCCGGTTGCTGGAGGACCTCGTGCTCCAGGGCGGGGTGGACACCTCACTGGTGACCTGGCTGCCCTACGACGGGGTCGGCCGCGCCGTCCGCAACGGCCTCAACTTCACCGAGCGCGGCTTCGGCGTCCGGGGCGCCGTCGGCACCTCCGACCGCGGCCACAGCGCCGCCAGCCAGCTCCGGGCCGACCAGGTGGACTGGGACCACCTGTTCGGCACGCTGGGGGTGCGGTGGCTGCACACCGGCGGCATCTACGCCGCCCTGTCCGAGACCACCCCGGAGACGATGGAGGCGGCGATGGCCGCCGCCGCCCGGCACGGCACCGTCGTGTCGTACGACCTGAACTACCGGCCCAGCCTCTGGAAGGCGGTCGGCGGGCAGGAACGGGCGCGGGAGGTCAACCGCCGGCTGGCCCGCTACGTCGACGTGATGATCGGCAACGAGGAGGACTTCACCGCCTCGCTGGGCTTCGAGGTGCCCGACACCGACGCCTCGCTGTCCCAGCTGGAGGTGGCCAACTTCAAGCGGATGATCGAGGCGGCCACCAGGGAGTACGAAAACTTCAAGGTCGTCGCCACCACCCTGCGTACCGTGCGCACCGCCACCGTCAACGACTGGGGCGCGATCGCCTGGGCCGACGGGCGGTTCGCCGAGGCGACCCACCGGCCCGGCCTGGAGATCATGGACCGGGTCGGCGGCGGCGACAGCTTCGCCTCCGGCCTGATCTACGGCCTGCTGGAGAAGGGTGACCTGGCCACGGCCGTCGAGTACGGCGCGGCGCACGGCGCCCTGGCGATGACCACGCCCGGCGACACCTCGATGGCCAGCCTCCGCGAGGTCGAGGCGCTCGTCCGGGGCGCCGGCGCGCGCGTCCAGCGCTGAACCGCCGGCGGTCGACCGGCCCGGGAGCGACGCGGCTCCCGGGCCCCGGCGGCGGGCCGCCGCGCGCGACGCGTCCGGCGGGCGGCCAGCTCCGGCGGCGGGGTCGTCACCGCCTGTCCAGCCCGCTCACTCCCCGGTGAAGTGCGGTTCGCGCCGGTCGAGGAAGGCCCGGACCGCCTCGTCGTGGTCCCGGGTCTGGTGCGCCAGCGCCTGCATCGCGGCGGAGAGCTCCAGGATGCTGTCGAGGCTCTGGTGCTGGGCCTCGCGCAGCAGCTTCTTGGCCATCCGTACGGCGTGCGGAGGGTTGGCCGCCACCCGGTCGGCCAGCCGGCGCGCCTCGGTGAGCAGCTCCTCGTGCGGCACGACCCGGGAGACCAGCCCCCACTGAAGGGCGGTCGCCGCGTCGACCCGGTCCCCGGTCAGCGCCATCTCGGCGGCCCGGGCGGCGCCGACGGCGCGGGGCAGCAGCCAGGCGCCGCCGTCACCGGGGATGATGCCGAGCTTGACGAAGCTCTCCGCGAAGAACGCCCGCTCCGAGGCGATCCGCAGGTCGCACATGAGCGCCAGGTCGCAGCCGGCGCCGACCGCCGCCCCGTTCACCGCCGCGATCAGCGGTACGTCGCACGCGTACATCGCGCGGGGGATCCGCTGGATGCCGCGGCGGTAGCCGTCGCGCAGCTCGTGCGGGGTGCCGCCGAAGAGGCCGACCCGGTCCGCCATGTCCTTGACGTTGCCGCCGGCGGAGAAGGCGCTGCCGGCGCCGGTCAGGATGACCGCCCGGACCGTCCGGTCGGCGTTGACCGCGTCGACCCGGGCGACCAGCGCGTCGACCACGTCGTCGCCGGAGATGGGGTTGCGGGCCTCCGGCAGGTTGATCGTCCACGTTTCCACGGGACCGTCCCGCTCGACGAGAACCGGGTCGTCCACGCGCGTCTCCTCGCTGTGCTGCTGATCTGGCCTGCCCCGAAACCAACCACACGCCCGTCCGGCCGGCAAGGCGGGGTGCCGCGGTCGGCTGTCCGTCGCCGCGATGCTTCGACATATTGAGATGTCTTGACGTGCGATGGCATGATCGGCGCTCCACACGGTGATGACCGGGAGCGGATCTCGACAGGTGCGATCAACGGGGGAATCTTCGGCACGTCCGCTTCGTCTCGTCGTCGCCGCGCACGCCGTCTCCACGTACGGCAGCTTCCTGAACATGGTGGCGCTGGGGCTGTTCGCGCTGGAGATCACGGGCTCCGCCGTGTCCACCGGGATCTTCATGGCCGTCCGCCTGGGCGCCGGCGTCCTGACCGGACCGGTCGCCGGCATGCTGGTCGGCCGGTATCCGCGGGCCAGGCTCATGATCGGCGGCGACCTGCTGGCGGCGGGTGCGCTGGTGCTGCTGGTCGTGGCGCCCTCCGCCGCGCGACCGACGGTGCTGTTCGCGCTGGCCGTGGTCATCGGCGGCAGCCAGACGCTGTGGATGGTCGCGCTGCGCAGCGGGTTGCCCGAGCTGGTCGGCCCGGACGGCCTGGCCCGGGCCAACGCGAACCTGGTGGCGGCCCGCTCGGTGGCCATGCTGCTGGGCTTCGGCAGCGCGGGAATCCTCGTGACCCTGTTTGGCTACCACGCCGCGTTCCTGCTCGACGCGGCCTCGTTCGCGCTGTCCGCGCTGCTGCTGTCAGCGGTCCGCGTCTGGCGCGTGGTGAGCAGCCGCGCCGCCGGGGGTTCTCACCGCGGGTCGGGGCTCCGTCGCCTCCTACCCTCGGTCGCCCCCGTGGTCCTGGCCATGATCGCGGTGCGGTCCCTCGACGCGTTCGGGTCCGCCTCGCACAACGTGGGGCTCCCCGTGTACGCGAACCTGGCCTGGCCCGAAGCACCGGCCGCGTTCGCCGCCCTGTTCACCACGCCCTGGGCGGTCGGCGGTCTCGCCGCCGGCCGGTGGTGCGCCCGGCGGGCCGCCGGAGCCTCGCGCCCGGGATCGCCGAGGGTCTTCGGGGTCGCCACCTGTGCGATGTCGCTGCTGTTCGTGCTCGCCTTCGCGGGTCCCCCGATCTGGCTGGTGGTCGTCCTGGCGCTGGCCGCCGGCATGGCGGACGGTTACGCCGAGATCAGCTACACCACCCGGTTGCAGACCGTCGGGTCCTCCCGTCTGCCGCAACTCGTCGGACTGGCGAGCGCGGCGCAGAACGCGGGGTTCGGCATCGGCATGATCGTCAGCGCCTTCGCGCTCGAACGGCTGTCGCCGCTGCCGGTGGTCGCACTGGCGCACGGCCTGGCGTTCGCCGCCGCCGGCGCCTTCCTCGTCTCCCACGCCCGTTCGTCGGCGCACCGCCCGCACCGACAGCTCACGAAAGAAGTTGAGGTGGCCCCGTGAAGTCCGTGCCGTCCGCCGGTCGCCCCGCCGCCGTCAGCCACGGCGGGGACCTGTCCGGCCCTGTCGGCCATCCCCGCACGCTGGACGAGGCACTGCTGTGGGCCGCCCGGCACCATCCGCGTACGGGCATCCGGATCGTGGATGCCGACGGGCGTGAGGAGTTCGTCGACCACGGGCAACTGCTCGCCAGGGCGCGCGCGGCGCTGACCGGTCTGCGGGCCCACGGCCTGGGGCGGGGCTCCCCCGTCGTCCTGCGGATCACCTCGGGCGAGCGGTACTGGCCGACCTTCTTCGGCTGCGTCCTCGGCGGGATCGTGCCGCTCACCGTCGGCGCGCCCACCGGGTACGACGCGGACAACCCCACCGCCGCCGCCCTCGTGCACGCGTGGCGGACGCTGGGCGAGCCCGTGGTGCTGGCCGGGCCGGAGGACCTCGACGTGCTGGCCCGGCTGCCGCTGCGGGACCGGGTGGTCGCGGTGCCGGAGCCGACCGCGCCGGCCGCTCGCGACCGTTCCACCGCTTCCGGCCGTCCCGCCGTTTCCGGCCCTCCCGTCGATTCCGGACCCGACCCGGAGGTGGTGGATGTCGCGGCGGTCAGCGATCCGGAGTCGGTGGCGCTGCTGCAACTCTCCTCGGGCAGCACCGGCCGGCCGAAGGTGATCCCGCTGACCCACCGGGGGCTCTCGGAGTACGCCGTGGGCGCCCGGACGATGCTCGACATCGGGCCGGGGGACGTCCTGCTCAACTGGCTGCCGCTGGACCACGTCGCCGGCCTGCTCCTCTACCATCTCGGCGGCGTCTTTCTCGGCGCCACGTCCGTGCACGTCGCCACCGAGCGGGTGCTCGACGACCCGCTGCGGTGGCTGGAGCTGATGCGGCGGCACCGGGTCACGCACAGCTGGGCACCGAACTTCGGCCTGCGGCTGGTGGCCGACGCGGTCGCCCGGGCCCCCGGCCGACGGTGGGACCTCGGCGGGGTGCGCCGCATGGTCAGCGGCGGCGAGCAGTGCCTGCCGGAGACCTTCGAGGCGTTCGTCGCCGCCACCGGGGTGCCGGCGGAGGCGATGACGCCGGCCTGGGGCATGTCGGAGACCTGCACCGGGATCACCTTCGCCTCATTCGCCGAGCCCGGCACCCGCCTCCGGATCCGTACGGCGAGCCTGGGCGGCGACCTGGAGTACGCCGAGGACGACGACCCGGCCGACGTCACCGAGTTCCTCTCCGTCGGGCGGCCCGCACCCGGCGCCACCCTGCGGATCGTCGACGCCGCCGGCGCGGTGCTCCCCGAGGGCCGCATCGGCCGGCTCCAGGTCTCGTCGGCGCGGGTCACGCCCGGGTACCTCGCCGACCCGGAGGCGACCCGCCTGGCCTTCCCGGACGGCGACGGCTGGCTGGAGACCGGCGACCTCGCCTTCATGCGGGACGGTCGGATCGCCATCACCGGCCGGGCGAAGGACATGATCATCCTCAACGGGCACAACCTGCCCTGCCACGAGGTCGAGCAGGTGGCGGGGGAGGTGGACGGGGTGCGGCGCGGCCTGGTGGCCGCCGTGGGCGTACCGGAGCCCCGCACCGGCACCGAGTCGCTGGTGATCTTCTACGTGCCCGACGGCGACGCCGACGCGCCTCGGACGGGGGTGGCCGAGGCGGTGCGGGCGGCGGTGGCCCGACGCTGGCAGGTCGTGCCCGAGCGGGTGCTGTCGCTCGCCGCGGAGCAGTTCCCGCGTACCACCGGCGGGAAGATCCGGCGCGCGGAGCTGGTCCGGCGCTGCCTGGCCGACCGGTCGCCGCAGCGGGAGCAGGACGGGCGGCGGGCGGCCACCGAGGCCCCCGAGGCGCGCGCGGCCGGGCCGGGCCGGGCGGAGGTCCGCGCCCTGCTGACCGGCATCCTCGGCGACCTGATCGGTGGCCGGGTCGACGCGGCGCGTCCGTTCTACGAACTCGGCATCGGCTCGGTCGAGATCGTCCGGCTCCGGGCCCGCCTGGAGCGGGCACTGGACCGCCGGGTCCCGCAACCGGTGCTCTTCGCCCACCCGACGGTCGACGCGCTCAGCGCGTACCTCGCCGCCCCGGACGCCACACCGGCGGCGGACCCCGCCGGCGGACCGGTACGGGACCGACGCATCGCGGTGATCGGCATGGCGGTCCGGTTTCCAGGAGCGCGCACGGTCGACGAGTACTGGGCGAACCTGACCGCCGGAGTGGAGAGCGTCCGGGTCTTCACGCCGGACGAACTCGTCGCGGCCGGAACTCCGCGGGACACAGTGGACGCCCCCGACTTCGTGGCGGCCAGCGGCGTCCTCGACGACGACGTCGCCGGCTTCGACGCGGGCTTCTTCTCGATCAGCGCCCGGGAGGCGGAGTTGCTCGACCCGCAGCACCGGCTGTTCCTGGAGACCTGTCACCAGGCGTTGGAGGACGCCGGGTACCCGGGTGACGGGCAGGGCCTGCGGACCGGCCTCTACGCCGGCAGCGGAATGAACCTCTATCCGCACCACACCTACCTCCGCCAGCTTCGCCACCGGGCCGGATCCGACGATCCGGCCGACTCCATCGGCGTCGCGCTCGGCAACCAACCGGACTTCCTGGCCACCCGGGTGGCGTACCGGCTGGGACTGACGGGACCGGCGATCAACGTGCAGAACGCCTGCTCGACCTCGCTCGTGGCGGTGCACCTGGCGGTGCGGGCGCTGCTCGACGGCGAGGCCGACCAGGCTGTCGCCGGCGCGGTGGCCGTGCACGTGCCGCAGGTGACGGGCTACCGGCACACCCCGGGATCGATCCTGTCGGCGAGCGGTCGGTGCCGGCCCTTCGACGCCGACGCCGACGGAACGGTCGGCGGCAACGGGGTCGCCGCCGTGGTGCTGAAGCCGCTCGACCGGGCCCTCGCCGACGGGGACCCCGTACACGCGGTGATCATCGGTTCGGCCCTGAACAACGACGGCGCCGGCAAGGTGGGCTTCACCGCGCCCGGGGTGGCCGGCCAGGTCGACGTCGCCCGACGGGCGCTGGCCGCCGCGCGGATCCCGGCGGAGTCGGTCGGATACGTCGAGGCGCACGGCACGGGCACCGCCCTGGGCGATCCGGTGGAGCACCACGCCCTCGCCGAGGTGTACGCCGGCGGCCGGCCGTTCCTCGGCTCGGTCAAGGCGAACATCGGTCACCTGGACAGCTGCGCGGGCATGGCCGGCCTGGTCAAGGCGATCCTGACCGTGCGTTCCGGCCGGGTCGCCCCACAGATCAACTTCGTCCGGCCGAATCCGGCGATCGACCTCGCCGCCGGCCCCTTCACGGTGACCACCCGTGCCACCCACTGGCCGGCGGACCTTCGGCCGCGCCGGGCGGCGGTCAGCGCGCTGGGGGTGGGCGGCACCAACGCCCACGTGATCGTCGAGGAGCCGCCCGAGGCGGACCCCCGTCGTCCGGACGAGCCGCCGGCCCACCCCGCGCCGGGGCTGCTGCCCCTGTCGGCGGCCGACCCGGCGGCGCTGGTGGAGCTGGCCGTCCGCCACCGCGACCTGCTCCGGAAGGATCCCGGGCTGTCGCTGGCCGACCTGGTCACCAGCGCCGGTCGGCGCAGACGCCACCTCCGGCACCGCCTGGTCGCGCTCGGCGCCTCCGCCGCCGCGCTGGCCGACGGCCTCGACCGGTACGTCGCGGGCGGCGCGGCGGGCGACGTGCTGTCCGGCCGGACGGAGCCCGGGCACGCCACTCCGGTCGCGCTGGCCTTTCCCGGGCAGGGCGACCGCCGCTGCGTCGTCCCCGATCTCGCCGAGCGGTTCCCGGTCGCGCGGGCCGTGTGGGACGAGGGGGCCGACGCGTACCGCCGCGCCACCGGTGGCGACCTCGCCGCCCGGCTGCGGGAACGTCCCGGCGACAGGGGGCTCCCGACGGACGTCGCCCAGCCGGCGCTGGTGGTCACCGCGGTGGCGTTCGCCGAGCTGTGGCGGTCGTGGGGGCTCACGCCGGACGTCGTCCTGGGGCACAGCGTGGGGGAGTACGCCGCCCTGGTCGTGGCCGGTGCGCTGAGCCTGACCGATGCGGTCGGACTGGCCGCCCACCGGGGCATCCTCATGCGGGACGCGCTGCCACCCGGCGCGATGCTCGCGGTGCTGGCGGACGAGGCGACGGTCGGTGATCTGCTGCGCGGGTCGGCGGCGGAGATCGCCGCCCGCAACGGGGCGGAACACCACGTGCTCGCGGGCTCCCCCGAGGCGCTGGCGGCGGTCGCCCGGGCAGCCGGGCAGCGTGGCGTGGCGACCCGCCCGCTCCCGGTCGACCGGGCGTTCCACTCGACCGGGGTGGACGCGGTCCTGGACCGGCTCCGCCGGGTGATCGGGGAGGTGGAGTTCGCACCCGTCCGCCTGCCCCTGATCAGCACCCTGGACGGCCGCGTACGCCCGCCCGGCTGGCTGCCGGACGTCGACCACCTGTGCCGGCAGGCGCGCGAGCCGGTCGCCTGGAGCGCCGCCGTGGCCACCCTCGGCGAGCAGGGCGTTCGATCGGTCGTCGAGGCGGGCGCGGACGGGACGCTGACCGGCATCGCCCGCGCCACGGGATCCCACCTGCGGTGGGTGTCGTCGCAGCGTCGTGACACCCCACCGGTCGACGGGCTGTGGCGAGCCGTCGCCGAGCTGTACGTGGCGGGGTTCCCGGTCGACTGGGCCGCGCTGACCGCCGACTGCGGCGGCCGGGCGGTGCCACTGCCGGCCTATCCGTTCCAACGCCGGCGATTCTGGGTCTCCGCGCCCTCCGCGCCCTCCGCGCCCTCCGCATCCGCCGGGCCCGCCGGGCCCGCCGCGTCCGCCGGGTCCGCCGCGTCCGCCGCGTCCGCC